>NZ_JANLVV010000315.1:0-23453 GCF_031364185.1 Salinibacterium sp.
TTGTTGTATCGAAGTCATGTTCGAATTGTAGCCCAGTGGTGTCGATAATACTAGTATTTGTGTTCGATTTCTGCTATCCTTGGGCATGGCCCGGATCAGCTCTGTCAGCGACACGATCATCGTGTTGCCCATCGTGTTGCCGTCGGTGGCGGGGGTCGGCGATCTGGCTGATGTGCAGTTGTTGGCGTTGCAAAGCGAGTTGGGTGCGGCCCGTCGGCGGGTGGATGCCAGTTCTGCCGTGATCGCCTGCGAGATAGCTCGACGATCCGATCGTGCCCTCGGCCAGCAGGGACTAGCGGCACGCACGGGTCAGTCGTCGCCTGAGAAAGTGATCCAGAAGCTCACGGGAGTCAGCTTCTCCGATGCTCGCGCCATGATCACCGCCGGGACAGCCCTCGACTCGGTGCGCAGCGGCAACGCCGGATGGCTTATGAGCGTAGCCGACGCCGTGACGGACGGGGAATTATCGGTGGCCGGCGCTGCCGCCATTATCAGCGGATTAGGCGAACCCTCCGCCGCAGTCTCCTGCACCGAACTGCGTGATATCGCCACCGTGCTGGTTTCCCGCGCGGGCGCTTCCACGGGTATCGGCGCGGCGGCACCGGAAGACATCGCCAAAGTCGCCCGCCTGTCTCGAGCCCGCCTCGATACCGGTTCGGTCGCCGACCTGGAAGCACACCGGTTATCACAGCGCACCCTGAAGTGGCATCAGAACCCCGACGGCATGACCAGGCTGACCGCCCTACTGGATCCGGAGTCCGCTGCGATCATCGTCGGCGCGCTTACCACCGCCCTGTCACCGCGCCGCGGAGGGCCACGATTCATCGACCCCGCCGACGTGCAGCGGGCCAAGAGCATGCTTGATGACCCCCGCAGTAACAACCAACTCGCCCTCGACACCCTCGTCGACATCGTCCAACTCGCCACCCGCGCAGCCGACGCCCCCACCGTGTTCGGCCAGAAATCCCCCGCCGTCAGGGTGCACGTGCAGGCCGACGCGCTCGACACCGGCACCGGCCTCGCCTACTTCGAAGGCCAGACGGCGCCGGTCAGCATCCAGACCGCCGAACGACACATCTGCCTCACAGGGATGCTCCCCATCCTCTTCCACGGCAACACCGCTATCGATGTCGGGCGCACCCAACGACTACACAGCACCCGCCAACGAACCGCTCTCACCGCCCAATGGAACGGCTGCGCCTGGGACGAATGCGATAAACCCGCCCAATTCGTCGAAGCACACCACATCGACGCCTTCAACGGCACCAACACCACCCTCGCCAACGGCATCACCCTGTGCCGATTCCACCACATGCAACTCCACACCAACGGATGGACCATTCACGCCCGAAGCAACGGCACATACTGGCTCACACCACCCACCCACAACGGCGCAGCACAAGATCCCACCCAAATGCACTCCAAAAACCCCCTCCGCAACACCGGATAACCCTGCCAAGTGTGAGCTTCTGCTCGCTGGGAGAACCCCGCCCCGCGTGCGGTGCCTGACTGGGCCCGCGCCAAACGCGGGCAGGCGTGGGGGGAGTCACTGGCAGGGTGCAATAAGCGGTGCGCACTGCGCTATGCGGAATCGGCGAACGCCGCGGGCGCGTGGGCGGGTAGGTGCTCCGTCTACGATGTGGTTAGTCGAAGGAGACCGTGTGACAGAGACCATCATCACCGTTCAGGGCGAATACTCCGCGTGGTACCCCGCCGAACGCGCGACGGTGGCCGCCTCGGTCCGCACTGACGGCCCCGGTCGCGACGACGTGTTTTCTCGAGCGGTAGAGGCCTCTGACGCCCTGCGCAACCTCATCGAGAGTATCCACGATAAGGATGCCGGACCGGTCACCTGGTGGTCGTCTGACAGCGTCCGAGTGTGGAGCGAACGCCCGTGGAACAACGAGGGAAAACAACTCGACCCGGTGTTCCATGCTGCAGTCGACTTCACCGCGAAGTTCATGGAGTTTGAAGCGCTCGCTCGCTGGGTGGAATCAGCTGTCGCCATCGACGGCGTGGCGGTCAACTCGATCGAGTGGGCGTTGACCGACGCCACCCGCACCAGCGCCACCGTCGAAGTTCGCTCGAGGGCGGTCAAGGATGCCGTGGCCAAGGCCAGCGTCTACGCCCAGAGCATTGGGCTTGGATCGGTCACCGCGATTGCACTGGCCGACCCCGGGATGCTCGGTGATCCTTCAGGTGGGGGCAGCGGGCCGCAGCCCGTGTTCGCCCGCGGCGCGATGAGGTCGGCGGCGTTCGATAGCTCCGGAACGCCTCAAGTCGCGTTGAAGCCCGAAGAGATTGCCGTGGCATCCATCGTCGACGCTCGCTTCGTAGCGAAGTAGACCGCTACTCGTTCAGGTTTTTGCGGGCAGACATGGCACGGTCGGCCTCCCGCTTATCCGTGCGCTCGCGCAGCGTTTGGCGCTTATCGTATTCGCGCTTGCCCTTGGCGACGGCCAGTTCGACCTTCGCATTGCCATCCAGGAAGTAGATCGACAGGGGGACCAGTGTATAGCCGCCCTCTTTCACCTTATTGTGAATTTTGAGGATCTGCTCTTTATGCAGCAGCATCTTGCGCTTGCGCCGCACCGGATGGTTGTTCCACGAGCCGCCGTTAAACTCCGGAATGTGCACAGCATCGAGCCACGCCTCGCCGCCGTCGATGTAACCATAGCCGTCGACCAGGCTCGCTCGCCCCGCACGCAGCGACTTCACCTCGGTACCTGTGAGCACAAGCCCGGCCTCATAGGTGTCTTCGATCGTGTAATCGTGGCGCGCCTTACGGTTGCTCGCAACAACCTTTTGGCCGCGATCCCTGGGCATGGAGTGACTTTCTCTTTGGTATCGGCCGACTTTTCAAGGTCAGTCGGCGCTGGCTCACAGCTCCGGCACTCAGCCTCTTAGTTTAGACCAGGCTCGACACCCGCGGGTGAGCCGCCGCGGTCAGACCTTGAGATAGCGACTGATGGCGACCCCGGCGGACGCGGCTGCCAGCGCAGCACCAACCACAATCAGGATTGGCACGACCACCATGGCATCGCTCATCCCGACGAGCGTCGTCGTCGGGCCGAGGGTCGTCGAGAGGTAGCCCTGCACAAAGAATTTCACTATCGCGACGATCGCCCCGCCCGCCAGGAGCGATCCGATCAGCGAGGCGAACACACCCTCAAGGTTGAACGGGGTCTGGATGAAGCGGTTCGATGCCCCCACCAGGCGCATGATTCCCAACTCGCGTCGACGCGAAAATGCGCTCAATCTGATTGTCGTCGCGATAAGCAGCACCGCCGCCACGAGCATGAGCGCCGCCACACCGATCGCCGTGTACGAGGCGGCGTTCAGGATAGAGAAGATCTGGTCGAGTAGTCCACGCTGGTCTTCCACCGCTTGCACTCCGGTGACTCCGGACAGGCTCTCGATCAGCACATCAGCATTGATCGGGTCGATGAGGTTGACCCGGAAGCTCTCGTTCAGGTCGGTCGGACTCACGAAGGCCGCAATGGGATTGTCAGCGAATTGGTCCTGGAAATTCGCGTAGGCCTGGTCTTTCGTCTCGAACTCGTATTTCTCGATGAATGGCGCGAGTGTGGGTGACTTCAACTGCGCCTCGACATTGTCGATCTGCTCTTGCGTTGCTGCGGCCTGGGTGCAATTACCTGTGTTGTCGACATCGGTGCAGAGGTATACGGCGACCTGCGCACGGTCGTACCAATACCCCTTCATCTGCCCGATTTGCATCTGCAGCAGGATCGCGGCCCCCACGAAGGTGAGAGAGATGAAGGTCACGAGGATCACCGAAATGACCATCGAGACGTTGCGGCGAAGCCCGCTGCCCGCCTCGCCGAGAATCAGGCCGAGCCTCACTTCGAGCCCTCGCGCGCGGCGGTAGAGGCAGCAAAGCTGCCGAATCCCTGCACCGGAATCGCCTGGGTCTGATACCCACCCTGGCGTTCATCACGAACGATCTGCCCGCTGATGAGCTCGATCACACGTCGCTTCATCTGGTCGACGATCCCCGCATCGTGCGTGGCCATCAGTACGGTCGTGCCGCCGAGGTTGATCCGCTCCAACAGCGTCATGATGCCGGCAGAGGTCGCAGGGTCGAGGTTACCGGTCGGCTCGTCGGCGAGCAGGATGGCCGGCTTGTTCACCACCGCCCGGGCGATAGCGACACGCTGCTGCTCACCACCCGAGAGTTCGTGAGGGAAGCGGTTGGACTTTCCGGCGAGACCGACCATTTTCAGGGCATCCGGTACCGCTTCCTGGATGAAGCCCCTGCTCTTTCCGATCACCTGAAGCGTGAAGGCAACATTGTCGAACACCGTCTTATTCGGCAGCAGCCTGAAATCCTGGAAGACGACGCCGAGATTGCGCCGAAAATAGGGCACCTTGCGATTCGACAGGGAATTCAGGTGCTGCCCAAGCACATGGACCTCGCCCTTGCTGGGTGATTCCTCCCTGAGGATCAACCGCAGGAAGCTCGATTTTCCGGAGCCGGACGCTCCGACAAGGAAAACGAACTCCCCCTTGAGGATCTCGAGACTCACCGTGTTGAGGGCGGGTCGAGTAGTGCCGGGGTAGGCCTTGGAGACAGTGTCGAAGCGAATCATTTCGGACACAGCCTAGGCAGGCGGCTCGCGTAGGCACTCAGCGACACTCACGGCGGCAGTTTTCACAGGTACACGCCCGCCGCCGACTCGCGAGTTCGGGGCTAGTCCTCGATCGCGCGCTTACGCCACTTGATGCCGGCGTTGATGAATCCGTCAAGATCGCCGTCGAAGACATTCGATGGATTGTTGACCTCAAAGTCGGTGCGCAAATCTTTGACCATCTGGTAGGGCGCAAGCACATACGAGCGCATCTGGTCACCCCAGCTGGCGGTGATGACGCCCGCGAGTTCTTTCTTGGCGGCGGCCTCCTGCTCACGCTGCATGATCAGCAGTCGCGACTGCAATACCCGCATGGCGGCCGCACGGTTCTGGATCTGGCTCTTCTCATTCTGCATCGAGACGACCAGTCCGGTGGGAAGGTGGGTGAGTCGCACCGCCGAGTCGGTGGTGTTGACCGACTGGCCACCGGGCCCGCTCGAACGAAAAACATCGACGCGGATGTCGCTCTCCGGAACTTCGATCGCCCCGGCCTCCTCGATCAGCGGGATTACCTCCACCGCGGCGAAACTGGTCTGGCGCTTGCCGGCCGAGTTGAAGGGGCTCATCCGCACCAGGCGGTGGGTACCCGCCTCGACGCTGAGCGTGCCGAAGGCGTACGGTGCGTCGATCTCGAACGAGGTCGACTTGATGCCCGCCTCCTCCGCATAGCTCGTCTCCATGATCGTGACGGGGTAGTTGTGCTGCTCGGCCCAGCGCAGGTACATGCGCTGCAGCATCTCGGCGAAGTCGGCCGCATCCACACCCCCGGCGCCGGCGCGAATCGTGATGACCGCGGGGTGGGCATCCCATTCCCCGTTGAGCAGGGTCTGCACTTCCAGTTCGCCCAGCAGCTTCTGGATGCTTGCGAGCTCGGTGCGAGCATCGGCCGCTGCCGCGGCATCCTGCTCCTCATTAGCCAACTCGACCATGATCTCGATGTCGTCGAGACGACCGGCGATCGAGGTGATCTTCGCGAGTTCGGCCTGACGGTGGCTCAGCGCGCTGGTGACTTTTTGGGCCTTCTCGGTGTCATCCCAGAGATCGGGCACGCCGGCCTGCTCACTCAGGGAGGCGATCTCGGACTCGAGCCGATCAATGCCGACAACCGAACGGATGTCGGTGAAAGTTGATCGAAGCGCCGCGATGTCTTCTGCGATATCCAGTTCGTCCATGTCGGGCTCAAGCTTATCGTCGACCTCCCTCCCGCCCGCCCGCAGTAACGTTAGGCGAGTGTCGACCTCACCGCAGCCGTTTCGCTGGGGATCAATCGCACTACCGGCGCTGCTGCCGACGCTGCTGTTTTCGATCGGCGAGGGCGCGATCATCCCCATCATCCCCATTGCGGCCAATAATCTGGGTGCCAGCCTCGCGATCGCGGGTCTCGTTGCCGGCGTGCTGACGATCGGGGAGCTGTTCGGCACAGTTCCGAGCGGCTGGCTCATCTCCCGAGTCGGAGAGCGCCCGGCGATGATCGGGGCAAGTGGGCTCTCGATCATCGGGCTGGTCACCTGCGTGATTGCGCCACACCCGGTGGCGCTAGGTTTCGGGGTGCTTCTGATCGGCTTGGCGACGGCAGTCTTCGCCCTTGCGCGCCATGCCTTCATGACGAGCTTCGTGCCGCTCCAGTACCGGGCTCGAGCGCTATCCACTCTCGGCGGTACCTTCCGCCTGGGCTACTTCATCGGGCCGTTCCTCACGGCCGCCGTCATCCATGTGACGGGCACGGCAAGTTCCGCGTTCTGGATCCACATCGTGATGTGCCTGGCGGCTGCGGTGATCCTGATCACGCTGCGTGATCCGACCACGACCTTCGGCGCGGTGAGACAGACTCGGCTGGCCGGACGCAAGAGGCTCGGCGAGCAGAAGTCGATCGGACTTTTCGGCACGATTTATCGCAGTCGGGCCGTGCTGTCTCGACTCGGCGTCGGCGCCGCCCTGATTGGTGCGCTGCGTGCCAGTCGACAGGTCGTTCTGCCGCTCTGGGCCGTAAGCATTGGCATCAGCGACACCAACACCGCCGTCATTATCGGCATCGCGGGAGCTGTCGACTTCGCACTGTTTTATGTCAGCGGCCAAATTATGGATCGCTTCGGGCGCCTCTGGAGCGCGCTCCCCTCGATGATCGGGCTGGGCGTCGGCCATCTCGTGCTGTCGATCACGCACGACCTCGACTCCAATGTCAGCTGGTTTATCGGCTGCGCGATGGTGCTGTCGCTGGCCAACGGGATCGGCAGTGGCATCCTGATGACTCTCGGCGCTGACCTGGCCGATAAGAACAATCCGGCTCCGTTTCTCGGCGCCTGGCGTTTTACCGGCAACCTCGGTGGAGCCGGCGCGCCGCTGATCATCGCCGGGCTCACTGCGGTTGCGTCCCTGTCGATCGCGGTGGCCGCGCTGGGTGTGCTGGGGCTGGTGGGGGCGGGCGTGATCGCCCGATACCTGCCGAGGTTCTCTGCGCATGATCCGGATGCCGCGACCGCTGCACCCGGATAGTGTCGGCAGAGCGCGCCCCCGTCAGGAGGGCGCTTCGCCGTCAGGAAAACCCTCGCTGTCAGGAAAAAACTGACCTGCCGACCGCGGTGACCTCAATTCTGAGCCCCCGCGGCACGAGCAGCGAGACTATCGGCGGTCGCCACCAAGACGACAGCGTGACGGTGGCGCTTCGCCCGTCGACCGATTCCGAACGCTCAACAGTGAGTTCGTCGAAGGCTGCGGCCGGAGTGCTCGCGATGTATGACTCGACGGCGGCGGCTACGGCAGGACTCTGCAATGTGGGTCGCAGCCCGCTATCGGTGAGCCGCACGTCGTCGAGCGCGAAGGCCTCGGCGCCCACGAGCGCTGCGCCATCGGCCAGAGTGAAGAGCCGCTTCCGTTCGAGATACAGCGAGGTTGTCGAGACCACCAGCAGGATCAGCACGAGTGACAGGAAACCGAAGAAGATCGCCAGCGGCATGGTGGAGCCAGTGTCATCGGCCAGGCGGTGGCGGCGCGTCATCCCCCGCTCCAGAATCTCGACACCTGCTGGGTGGCTGTGCCGGTCAAAGGAACGGCAACTGGGAAGTCGCCGTTGAGCACCGGAGGTAGCAGGGGCAGGGCAACCGACAGCGCGACAGTCACCGTGACGAACCCCTGGCGAGTGAGGCAGCTCGACGGCCTGGGCTCGCAACTCACGGCGATGCTCGCCGAGTCGGGGTCGATGCCATGATCGGCGAGGGCGAACTCGACGGCCCTGGTCGCGCTGGCTCGGGCAGAGTCAAGGTCGGCCGATTGAACGAACACCCGAGCCGCCTGCCGGGCCGCGCCTTCGACGGCGAGCGCCCCCGCCTGGATCGAGGACATTGCGAGCACCAGGTAGACCAGCGGAACGAGCAGCACAAGCCCGACCGTGACGAACTCCAGAGATGCCGAGCCGCTATCGTCGGCCCACAGACCCGTCGGGCTAGCCGAGAGTTTCGAGCGAGGCATGGCCAGATACCTCCAGCCCGTCGTCGAGACCGATCAGGCCGATCAGGGGCAGAGGTGCGTGCACGGTGATGATCATGGCAGGATGCCCGAGGTAACTCCCCGTGCTGGCCGAGACATCCGTGGCATACCCGGGGCCCAGCGCAGTAGAGATGAGGTCGACAGCCCTGGCCACGCCATCGCTTGCAGAGTTGTCGGCGAGCGCTCCGAAGCGGGCTCCCTCTGCCGCGGCATCCACCACCGTATTGCGAATGAGCAGCACAAGGCCGAGCTGGATGACGCTGAGCGTGAGTATCGTGAGCAGCGCGCTGACCATGACGAACTCGGCGACCGCCGACCCGTCATCTGATGCCCAAGACCTGCCACGAAACATAGTGGCGCGACTCAGAACCCGGTCACGCGTTCGATGGCCTGCTCGAACACGGAGCTGAGGGCGGGGCCGGCGAGCCCCCAGATGATGATGACCAGTCCGGCAGTCATGAGTGTGATGAGCACCCAACCCGGGACGTCGCCGCGTTCCTCGGATATGATGCGTGCCAGGCGTCGTTGTCGGGTCATTGCAGCCTCCGGATGGTGATGATCACGGCTCATCATCCGACGGATTACGTCATTCCCGCTGAGGTTGTCCACAGGCAACCGCCGGCACGATCCCGCCCCGGGAGTCGGAGCTACGGTGTTGCGCGGCGGCGGAGCAATACCGCCGAAAATTGCTGGGTCGCCCCCCACGATGTGCGGTGATCCTCCCCACTTATCGACACCAGCTCGAAGTCGGGAAACTCTGCCGCCAACTGCTCGTGCGAATACCGCACAATCGGAAGGCCACTGCACGTGAGCGGGCCATCCGGACCGAACGTCGCCACCACTAGCCATCCCCCTGGATCGAGGCATCGCGCGAGGGAGGAACGGTAGTCGTCACGCTCATCGGGTTCGGTAAGGAAGTGAAACACCGCCCGGTCATGCCACAGTGCGTAGCGTCGACTGCCCGGGAGGTTGAGCACATCTGCCAGTTCCAGCCGCACGTCGGCGCCCGCGGGACCCAGTCGGTCGCGCACGGTCTGAAGCGCTGTTGCCGAGAGATCGATGGCGGTGAGATCACGGTACCCGCGGTCGAGCAGGTGGTCGACCAGGGTAGACCAACCCGCCCCTACGTCAATGACCGCGGCGTCATGATCGAGCCCCGCCTGATCGACGAGACCGAGCGAAAGCTCCGGCACCGACTGCCACCACGAGACCGCGTCGACGGCCTTTCCGTCGTGAACACCCTCCCAGAATGCCCGGCGAGAATCGGAATCTTCGGGTCGATCGGCCATGGTGACGATAATAACCTCGACGATCAATCGCCGCCGAAAGTGATGATATCCGTCACCATTTCGTCATGTCTTCTGACCATCGGATGCGCATAGGGTGAGAGGCATGACATCACTGGAGATGTCCGGGGCAGTTCAGCCCGGAAACGTGCCGACCCCCGCCGGGCTGGTCACCGAACTCATCGACGGTGGCCAGATGGATTGCGGCAGCGGATTGCTGCTGCTCATCACCCGCGCCATGCGCCGATTGCAACCGGGCCAGTCGCTCGGAGTGCGCAGCAGCGAGAGCAGTGTGACGGATGACCTGCCAGTGTGGGCTGAGTTGGTGGGCCACGGCATCATCTCCCATCACGAGGAAAGCGCTGAGGGCCCGTGGTGGTTCGTCGTTCAGAAGGCAGAGGCGGTGGTCTCCACCGTGTTCACCCACGGTGATCGAACCCCCGTCGGGCAACGACTGTGGGTGTACACCAACTTCGACTGTAATCTTGCGTGCACGTATTGCTGTGCCGAATCCTCCCCCCGTGCGGCCTCCCGACGGGTAGAGCCCGCGATGGCTACCGCAATATTCGACGAGTTCCGCGCACTCGGTGGCAAGGAAGTGCTGCTCACCGGCGGTGAGCCGTTTATGCATCCCGAGCTCGGCGAGCTTGTCTCGGCCGCCGACGGGCTATCGGTAACGATCCTGACCAATGCCATGATCTTCGGGAAGGGCCGACGAAGGGAGACCCTTGAGTCGCTGGATCGCGAGGTGACGCTTCAGGTCAGCCTGGATTCGGCCACACCCGAACTGCACGATGCCCAGCGCGGACGTGGCTCGTGGGCCCGCGCCCTCGACGGAATCGGGCTTGCCCACTCACTCGGCTTCCGCGTGCGGGTTGCCGCCACCCTCTATGACGAAGATCCGACCGGGGTAGCGGAACTGCACCGCCGGTTGGATGCCGAGGGCATTGCCGCCGATGATCGACTGATCCGACCGGTTGCCCAGGAAGGCTTCGCCGAGACGGGGATGCACGTGTCGGTCAGCACGTTGGAGCCCGAGCCCACCATCACGGCCGACGGCGCCTGGTGGCATCCGGTGGCAGTAACCAACCCCAACATGAAGATTGCCGACTCCCCACTGCCGTTGAGCGAAGTATTCGGGGTAGTCAACGACACCATGAGGCTGCAGGATGCGGCCGCCAGGACAGGTCGAGAGGTGTTCCGCTGTGCCTGAGTCAACTGTGGTCAAAAAGCTCACCTGGATGTTCGCACCGGCGATCGATGGTCCGCCGCGATCCCAGGTTTGGGTCGCAGCTGGCATCCGGATCCTCCTGGGCCTCATGTGGCTCTACAACGTGTCATGGAAGCGGGCACCAGACTTCGGGCTGTCGTCGGATAACGGGCTCTACCAGTTCACACGCTACGCGGTCGACTACCCAGTCTTTGCGCCGTACAGCTGGATTGTCGAGAACCTGATCCTGCCCCTATTTGTGCCCTTTGGGTGGGTGGTGCTTCTGGCGGAGACGGTGCTTGCCGTGCTGCTGCTGACGGGAACCTGGGTGCGGTTCGCGGCCCTCCTGGGGATGATTCAGTCTCTCGCCATCGGCCTCTCGGTCGCCTTCGCCCCCCATGAATGGCCATGGTCGTATTGGCTGATGATCGGGGCGCACGCTCTGCTGTTGGTCAGCCCGGGAGGTCGCGCGTTGGCCGTTGACGGAGTGCGAGCGGCTGTGGGTAGCGCTCGCCGTCTCGGAGTGGTCTGGGGCGTCACGAGCATCCTGATGGGAGGCTTCAGCCTCATCGCGTCGCTCGGCGACCCACTCGCTGCTCGCGGGCCAGGCCTGAAATCGACCGACCTATCGGTCAGCCTCGGCGAGTACAACGCGCTCGGCGCCGTCGTGCTGCTGGTCAGCGGCGCCGCGTTGATCGTCGCCACGCGCGATGGTCTGGCACGGGTGGGGCTGATTGCGACCGGACTTGCGGTTCTCGCGGCGCTCGCCCTGCACGCTCAACTCGGATTCACGCCACCAATTCTCGGCGGCACTCCCACGTCGGCCGCCTGGTTCCTCAGCATTGCCCTGGTCGGTTTCACGCTCAGCCGCAGAGCCACCGGGCCGCGCCACGCACCCTAACCAACTCACCGCTTGTTATTGGAGGACACCATGACCACCATCTCACGACGGGGCCTGCTCCTGGGAGGTGCGGGGCTGCTCGTGCTCAGCGGCTGCGCTCCGGTCGCCAGCAGCCCCACTGGGGCGAGCAAGCCGGCCACTCCGAGTGGTCCGATGGGCATCTCGGCGATTCCGGATCAGGATCCCGAAAAGCTCTCGAGGCTGTACTCCTCGGTCGCTGAGCGATTCGCGTCGGCCACCGGCCTCGACGTCAACTACCTCCCGGTCACCGACTACACCGCGGTCGTGCGCGCATTCGAGGTGGGCGACATCGCGATCGCGTGGATGGGTGGACTTACCGGGGTGCAGGCGCGATCCCGGGTAAAGGGCGCCACCGCGATCGCCCAACGAGACATCGACGCCCAGTTCCACAGCCTGTTCATCGCCACCATTGCGTCGGGGTTGGCGCCGATCACCGAAGCCGACGGCCTGAGCGAGCTGGCGGGGCATACCTTCACGTTTGGCAGCGAGACGTCCACCTCTGGCAGGTTGATGCCCGAGTACTTCCTGAAGGAGGCGAAGTTCGACCTGAAGGAACTCCGCGGAGAACCCGGTTTCTCCGGCTCCCACGACGCGACGATCGCGGCGGTAGCCAGCGGCAGCTTCGAAGTGGGCGCCGTGAACGAACAGGTCTGGAAGAAGACCGTCGAGCTGGGAGAAGTCGATCTGAGCGCGGTGCAGGTGCTGTGGCGCACTCCTGGATACGCCGACTACCACTGGCTTGCTCGACCGGATGTGGACGAGACATTCGGGGCCGGGACTCTCGCCGCCGTCACCGACATGCTGCTCGGTCTCGACGCATCCAATTCGGAGGATGCGGTGATCCTTGACCTGTTTGGGGCCACCTCATTCATCGAAACGAAAAATTCGAACTATGACCAGATTGAGGCGGTCGCGAAGGACCTTGGCCTGCTGGCATGAGCACAGCGCCGCCGGTAGTTCTGCTCCGCGGGGTGGGCAGGAGATTCGGAGATTACGACGCCATTACCGACCTCGACCTGCGCATCGATGCTGGCGAGCAGGTGGCGGTGCTCGGCGCGAGCGGAGCGGGCAAAAGCACCCTGCTGGCGCTTCTCAACGGGTCGTTGCGTGCGACCTCGGGAGTGGTGGAAGTCTTCGGGGCCAATCTGGGTAGCATTCCGCCATCGAGGCTGGCCGCCACGCAGCGTCGCATCGGCACGGTCTCGCAGCGACTCGACCTGGTCGAACAGGTGCGGGTGCTGCATAACGTCAATGCGGGGCGATTGGGTGTCTGGAGCACGGCACGATCTCTTGGCGCGCTTGCCTGGCCCCGCCCGGATCGCGTGGCCACGAGCGCGCTGGAGCGGGTCGGCCTGTCGTGGGCCGTACACCAGCAGACCTCTCGCCTGTCGGGCGGCGAGCGCCAACGGGTTGCGATCGCCCGGGTGCTGGTGCAGGACCCCGAGATGGTGCTCGCCGATGAGCCGGTATCAAGCCTCGACCCTGCCAACGCGGCTGACATCCTTGACCTGCTCAGCACGCTGGGTCGGGATGCCACCACCATCGTCAGCCTGCATCAGCCTGAACTCGCAAAGAGACATTTCGACCGTGTACTGGGCCTCCGCAAGGGACGGTTGCTATTTGACCTCCCGGTCGCGGAGATGCCGGATCGGGCGCTCGACGAGTTGTACGCCCTGGGCTGACCGAAAGACCACGAGAGCGGCTGGAGATGACCCTGAAGTGGGAACGGAACCCACGCACCGTGCCTCCGGCGCAGCGCGTGGGTATCTCCTCGCGCACGGTCTCGCTCCGACGCGTCTTCGGTGCACTCCTCGTCATCGCGCCGGTGCTGTGGGCGTGGTCTGTGGCGGTTCCGCCCGGAGCCGAGACGGTGAATCCGGGAGGGCTACCGCTCATCGGCGCCCTGTTTGCGTCAGCGCTGCATCCGGCGTTGGCCCCCGACTTCCTCGGAATCGTGGCGCATGCGACGTTCGTGACCCTGGTGTTCGCGGCGCTCGGCACCGCGGGAGCGCTGGTGATCGGCATTCTCGGCGGGATGGTGTTGAGCGATATTGCCTGGCCGGGGCGGGCTCCCGTTGCCCTACGTGCCCTCAGGGTGGTGTTGCGCGGGGTCCTTATCGCAATCCGCTCCATCCACGAGTTGATCTGGGCGCTGCTGTTCGTCAGCGTGCTCGGGCTGGACCCTCTCGTGGCGGTGCTTGCCATCGCGATCCCGTTCGGCGCCCAGACCGCCAAGGTGTTCGCCGACACGCTCGACGGTGTGCCACCGGAGCCCTTACGCGCGTTGCGGGCGGCGGGCGCTCGGCCTTTTGCCGCGCTCAGCTACGCCCTCTTTCCCGCTGCGGCGCCCTTACTGCTCTCCTACTCTTTCTATCGTTTCGAATGCGCGGTGCGGTCGGCCGTGGTGCTGGGTGTCGTAGGGGTAGGTGGCCTCGGCCAGGAGCTCACCGTGAGCCTGCAATCCCGCAACTGGGACGAGGTGTGGACCCTGATCGGCGCGGTCGTGCTGGTGTCTGCGGCCGTCGATATCTGGAGCACACAGTTGCGTCGCGACATGGCGGTGGTGAGCTGCTCCGACTGGACGGTGGGGCACCAGCGGGACCGTGGACAGGCCGGTGCCGGTTCACGCTGGGCGCGCGTCTCGGCGCTGGTCGCCATCTCGGCGGTGATTATCGCCGGCATCGTATCGGGTGTCTCGCTGAACGGCCTCTCCTCACCACGCACCCGGCAGTTGACCGGGCGGCTGTTCGACGATCTCTGGCCTCCCGAACTTCCGCGGGGTGGCTGGGAGGCGCTCGGCTCGGCCGTCGCCGACACGATGGCGATGGCGGTGCTCGCGATGGCCGTCGCGGTCGTCATCACCGTGATGATCGGGCCGTGGGCCAGCCGCTCGCGACCCGGACCCATGGATGAGGGGTCGCCCTGGCCCGCGCAGGCACTCCGATGGGTCGCGTTTTGGGCCGCACGCGGCATCCTGCTGGTGCTTCGTTCGATTCCCCCTACCGTCTGGGCGGTCATCGCGCTGCTCATGCTCTTCCCCGGTGTCATCCCCGGCGCCGTGGCCCTCGGGCTCTACACCGGCGGCATCCTGGGCCGGCTGGTGGCCGAGGCGTGGGAGAGCATTGACACCAGGCCACGGGATGCCCTCCGCGCGATCGGCACCCGACGCAGTCTCGCGGCCATCGCAGCCACGGCCCCGCCGTCACTTCATCACCTGGTGACGTACACGCTGTATCGCTTCGAGATCTGCGTGCGCGACACCGCAATCGTCGGGGTGGTCGGAGCCGCGGGGCTGGGCCGACTGTTCGCCGAAAACCTCTCGACCTTCCGATTCCCGGTGATCACCACTCTGCTGGTGGCCTCGTTTGCAGTAAGCGTCGCGACGGAGCTGGTGGGCCGCAGACTGCGCGCCGCACTGCGGTCATGACACGATCGGCGTTGCGTACCCCGCGGTCGTCACAGGATTATCTCGCTCGTCAATGACGCACCCAAGGGTTGATCAGCGTAATACCCATGCCGTCGAAATCTCGGGTGTTCCGCGTCGCGAGGGATGCCGCCCGAGTTCGACAGATTGCAGCGATCATCCCATCCTCGACACTGAGCGAGCGTCCAGATGCCCGCCTCAGTTCACGCAATTCTGCGTAGTCTCGTGCGGCCGCCTGGTCGTACGACAGGATGCGCTCCGAAAAGTCTACGAATACACGATCAATCGATGACGCGAGGTCGTCTCTTCTTCGTCCCGGAGGCAGAAATCTCACTCCGGTCAGAATTTCTCCGACAGTGATGGAGGTCACCATGTGTTCGCCCGAGGTGTTGGTTAGCCATCGCAGAACGCTCGGCTCCGGGCGAATCCGAAGGGGCTCCGACAACACGTTCGTATCGAGAACGATCATTCGATATCGATGTTCCGCGGCACTGAACGCTCGGGAATTGGCAGGATGTCGCCCCGAGTTGCCCTCGTTGCCTCAAGCCAGCCAGCGGCGAAGTCTGCACCGGCGACCGCGTTGCTGAGAATAGCGCGCGCTTCGGCTTCCATAGATCTGTCATTGGCCGCTGCGCGTTTCTTAAGGCGCTTTTGCACCTCGTCGTCAAGATTGCGGACGGTAATAGTGGCCATCGTTACGTTCCTTCTGGTATTGCTAGCAATGCTAGCATCCGAAGGTAACATCAGAGGCCGACCTGAAGCACGAATATTCCCGGGAAGATCGCGAACAGGATCGTCACCGGGAGGATCAGAAAAACCAGCGGGAAGAGCATCGCAACCTCCTTCTTGCCTGCGGATTCCAGCAGATCGCGCTTGGCGTCGTCCCGGGCATCCTGCGCCTGAGCCCGCAGCACCTCCGCGAGAGGCGTGCCTCGCTCGAGGGCGCCGACCACCTGCTCGACGCAGCGCGAAAATGCGGGCAACTCGAGGTCATGAGAGAGCACCGTCAACGTGTCGGCGAGCGGCAAGCCCGTGTTAACGGATGCCACGACGCCGGCGATTTCGCGTGACAACTCCCCCGCACTGACCCGCGAGATGCGGCGCATCGCGTCGAGGATTCCCTCGCCCGCCGACAGGCTCAGGGTCAGGAACTCGAGGATCACCGGCAGCTCATCTGCCAGCCGCGCAAGGCGCTTCTTAGCCGTGCGCTGCAGGATTCGATCACGACCGAGCACACCCGCAACGGCAAACAGCAGCACGATGATCACCTGGATGACCACCGAAACTGGCTGCGCTCGCGCCACGATGACGGCCACGAGCACCCCCGTCACCGCCCCGGCCAGGCCCCAGAGCAGCTGCTGCGACCGAAAAGTCTCCACCGTGATCGTCGACCCCGACTGCCGGAGACGCCGAGCGATGGTCTCCGATCCGCCGAGGGTGCTCTCCAGTGCGCGTCTGGCGCGCGAGGCGAGGGGTTCGACGAGCATCCCGAGCACGGGTATCGGCCCCGGCGCCGCGGGGGCGAGCAGTTCGCGGGCGTGAGGCGAGATATCCACCAGATAGGGCGCAACGCGACGCGCCAGTCGAGGTCGACTCATCCGCGGGATGGCGCTGGCCAGGCACCAGAGCCCGAATCCCAGCCCAGCGCCGGCCACGACGCCCCACGCGACGACGGACGTCACGCAAACCACCGGCGCTCTTCGGGCAGCCGCCCCAACCCGATCATCAGGCGGTAGGCGAAGAACGACACGACCAGTCCGACGACGATGAGCGTCGCGCCGCCCGGCGAGTTGTACGCCGCCGCAGCCTCCGGCCTGGTCGCCAGTAGCAGCAGCACCACCCAGGGCGAGGCGACACCGAGCTTGGCCGCGTTCATCACCCACGACTGCCGGGCCTCCACCTCTGAGCGGATGGCGCTCTCCTGGCGAAGGTAGGCACTGAGGTTGCGAAGCACCGTGGTGAGTTCGCTGCCACCGACCTCGCGTGACATTCGCAGGGTTTCGAGGATGCGATCGGCCACCGGATCGGCCAACCGCGACTTGAGACCGTCGAGGCAGGAGGCGAAGTTGCCCGTCGCACGGTAATCCGTCGCGAAGGCCAAAAACTGGGCTCGGGTCACGGCCGGGCCGGTCATAGCGAGCGTCATCACGCTGTCGGGAAGAGCAAGCCCCGACCGCACCGCCGATACGAGCTGATCCACCACGTCCGGCCAGACCACCCGGGTGGCTTTTCGATGTGCGCGGGCTCGCCAGCCGATCAGCAGGAACGGCAGGAAAAAGCCCACCGCCGCAGCCGCGGCCGCCAGAACAGCGACCGAGAATATGGCGAACACGAGAGCGAACGACACCACGGCGAGCAGCACCGCCACCGTGAGAACCGTCGCCGGGCTGACGCGCGCAAGGCCCGCCTGCACGAGTCGCTCTCGCTGTCGCTCCGCCAGCGCCGACGGTGTCGACACCCGCGCGGTTCTCGGCCACACGAGCGGGGACATCACCAAAAGAAGCCCCGCCCCGAGCAGTATCCCCAGTAGCGCGCTCATCGCGGCCCGGCGAGCACCGTGGCGGGGTCGAAACCTGCTGCCGAGAATTTCACCGAACGGCTGGGGTAGCCGCCCGTCGGCTCCAGCCCGCTGCCGCCGATCGCAAAGATTGGGCTCGCCTCGATCACCCCGGACGTCACCTGCCCGCTGGGGGCCACGATCTCGACAACCCTGCGCCTCCCGGTCCTATCGAGTTCGCAGTGCACCACGATATCGATGCAGGATGCCACGGTGGGCACCACGAACGACGAGTCGATGTTGCGCCCCGCCAACAGCGGCAGTGTCGACAGCTTGATGAGCGCGTCTCGAGCGCTGTTCGCGTGGATGCTCGACATGCCCGGCAAGCCACTGTTGAGCGCGATGAGGAGGTCGAGCGACTCGGCCTCGCGTACCTCGCCGACCACGAGTCGATCTGGGCTCATCCGGAGCGACTCTTTGATCAATCGTCGCAGGCTGATCTCACCGGTGCCCTCGAGGCTTGGCTGGCGGCACTGCATCGCGATCGTGTCGCGCGCGGCGAGCGAGAGTTCGAATGTCTCCTCAACGGTGATGATGCGCTCGGTGGTTCGCGTGGCCGAGAGCAGCGCGTTCAGCATCGTCGTCTTTCCGCTCTGGGTGGCGCCCGAGACAAGGATGTTCTGGCCCGACAGCACGCACATGCGCAGAAACTCGGCCGACTGCGCGGTGAGGCTGCCGAGCGCCACGAGTCGTTGCAGATCCCGGATGCGCTGGCTAAATTTTCGGACGTTAACCGCCCAGTGCCTGCGGGTGATGTCGGGAATCACCACATGAAGCCGCGAGCCGTCGGGAAGTGACGCATCCACGAACGGGGAGCTCAGATCGACGCGGCGCCCCGAGCTCTGCAGCATCCGTTCGACAAGATCGCGCACGTCGCTGTCGGTCAGGACGACGTTGGTGCGTTCGGGCACACCATCACGGGCGATGAAGATCGCATCGGGGGCGTTGATCCAGATCTCCTCGACCTCGGCGTCGTCGAAGAACGGTTGCAGCGGACCGAACCCGGTGAGGGTGGCGACAAGCTGCCGTGCGGCCTGCGCCTCGTCGGCAAGCAGGGGAACGGAACCGCCGAGCGCCCGCTCGCTGTACCGCCGCACCTCGTCATGCACGTACCTCGCGGCGAGTTCCCCATCGGAGCCGAGATCCACCCCATCGCGTCGAACCCGTTCCCTAACCTGGTCCGCGATCTGGGCGAGGGCGTTGGGCATTTGCCGATCATCCGGGATGCACGACCGACGCGTCGGTGGTTATCCACAGGGCTGGCTACACCTGCGCCCACCGTGCCCGCCGAACCGCGACATCGCGACCGATGGTCACGAGGCCGTAGACCGGCGCCACGAGGAGGAACAGCCCGAGCAGCGGGCCAAAAGTGGTCGTCGTAACGGTGATGATCGCGGTGGCCGCAAGGGCGAGTGATGCCGTCACAAGCCACGGGGTCTTGCCCGTGAGGGCAAACGCGACCAGGGCACAGAACACCACGCCGTAACGGAACACTGGCTCCCACAAGCTCCAGGGTACGGCACCACCATAGAGGGACACGAAAATCGCGAAGAGCGTCAGCGCTGCCCAAGTTGCCAGAAGCAGCGTGCTGCGGGGGCGTGGCAGTGAGACTTCCCGGGGGTACTGCGCCGCTGGCTCGTCGAATACTGACGCGCCAACGGCCGCCGTTTCTCGCCGCGCCATCATGACGGTGCGCGCCTCAGCGACACCGATAAACTCCCGCGCGGCCTGCTGCGAGCGCGATTGTGAAGCACCAACAAAGCGGTCGGGATGCGTCGAGCGCGAGCGTCGACGATACGCGCTCTCTATGTCGGCCGCAGTGGCATCCAGCCCAACCCCGAGTAGCGCTGCCGCATCCTCTGGGTTCATTTTTGCATAGTACCCCCGCCGACTGGCAGGGGCGCCCCTAGCTGTGGACCGCGCCGACGGTGCGGCGGTCGCCGAGCAGCTGAGGCCATAAACGGCGGCGGTCGCGAACGACAAACCCACGGGCGATGAAGCGATCTTTGCCATCGAAGCGCGGCGTATACATGGAGCGACCGTGCATCGCGCGGAGGTTGTCGAGCATCAGGAGGTCGCCGGCCTGCAGGTTGTGGGCGTCACGGTGCTCGATGTACACCGTGACGACCCTCTCCAGTAGTTCCTGCGCCTCGGAAGTTACGCCGTGCATGAGATCCTGGTCGACGAGAACATAGGGGTCGTCATCCGGGCCGTTCAAAATCGCAAACGGGCCCCTAATGGCGTCCGGATTCGGCAGGAACGGCTGGAACGACTCGTCAATGGTGGTGGCCCAGAGCGGTTGGCGCAGCATCGCAACGTCCTCGGCAGACATCAGCTCCGCGATCTTGCGTCCGGAGAATGCGTAGGTGTACGCCTCAGGGTCACCCCGCAGCGCACCCAGGATGACATAGTCAGGCTTGAACGGGGAGAAGCACTGTTCGGTGTGGGCCTCGAGTTCGACCTTGGAACCCTGTGATTGCTGGGTGGTAGCAAGCTTCGGGTTGGGCACCATGTCCTGGATGAGGTGGCCGTTGCCCTCGGCTTCGTACGCCACCATGCTGCCCAGGAGGTGAGCGAGAATAGCCATCTCCCTGGCGAAGACAGTCTTGGCCCCCTGGCCGCCCTTATTGTCGAGCGGGGTGTCGATCAGGTCGTGGTCAACGATCAATCCACGCACGACCAGGATGCCCGTGTCAGAGCCCACATCAGAGAAGTTCAGCAGCGCTGCTCGAACCTCCGCGGGAATGGCGAACGATGCCGCGAGCGCTTGGCGCCCGAACTCATCCGGCTCGGTATTCGCATCGGCAGTGATGCTGAGTGCCGCGGTGCGGATCGCTTCGGCTGTGGCGGTATCAAGGGTATAAAGGCTCGGTTGGAGCTCCTGAACGCTGATGTCGTTCTCCTTCTTCGTGGGGCGCTGCATTGTCAGCAACACAGTGACCAAATTACACCCTCATTGGTGTCGGTAAGGGTACCCTCATGAATTCTCGCTTGCCGTGGCGCGGCGCTAGAATCAAGCAGCCAGCGGGAGTGGTGAAATTGGCAGACACGCAGGATTTAGGTTCCTGTGCTCGAAAGAGCGTGCGGGTTCAAGTCCCGCCTTCCGCACACCGCCTTCCGCACACCGCCTTCCCTGGTTCGAAGCATCCCCAGGGTGGACTCACGCTTCGATAACGTATGGCACTGTGCCATACGTTACTGAAACGGATGCCCGCCCTCCGCTCACCTCGGTCGAGGGCTCACCAATCTGGGGGTTAACCCCAGCCTGACAACCCCATCGGGCTAGTACTCTGGGACGCAACACCCGACCGCCGCCGATTGACGCTCGCGGCAACCGACGACTTGGAGTTCGCGCTATGGCGCCTACCGCACTGATTCCCTGGCTCGATCCGGCCAACCTCATTGAGGGCTTCGGGCCGTTCGCTCTGCTGGGAGTGTGCATCATCGTCTTTGCCGAAACCGGATTGCTACTCGGCTTTCTGCTTCCCGGCGACACTCTCCTGGTGATCACCGGGCTTCTCACGTTTACCGGCACCATGGTGGACGATCCCACCGGAATCAAGATTCCCATTTGGTGGGTGTGCCTCGCTATCAGTGCGGCTGCGTTCCTCGGAGGCGAAGTCGGTTATCTGATCGGCCACAAGGCTGGGCCCCGAATCTTCGAGAAGAAGGAGACAGGGCTCTTCAGCATCGAAAATGTGAAGCGCACAAACGGCTTCTTCGAGCGCTTCGGCGGCCTCGCGGTGATCGTTGCACGGTTCGTTCCCATCGTGAGAACCTTCGCCCCGGTTGCTGCCGGCGTCGGGCATATGAGCTACAAGAAGTACTCCCTGTACAATGCCATCGGCGCAGTGATCTGGGGTTCCGGGCTGACGTTCCTCGGCTTCCTGATAGGCAATATTCCGCCTGTTCGCGATTTCGTCGTCAACTACATCGACATCATCCTGTTGGCTGCCGTTGCCATCGCTGTCATCCCCACCGTGTTCCACTACATCCAGTCGGTCGTGAAAGCCCGCAGGCGCAAAGCTGCCGCAGCGGACGACGCCCCCATCGGCGATCTCGTGCTCGGCGAGAACAAGTTCGACCAGAAGCTGGGCGACTAAACCGCCTCGGCGGGCGGGGCGTCTATTGCCCCCGCCGGCCTGCGCTGACGGATCGCGTCGATGCCGTGCTGCGCACCGCGACGCACGTCAATCTCGGGGTCTTTGAGCAGTGGCCGGATGACCTCGACATCGTCACCGATAGCACCCAGTGCACGTGCCGCCGCCGCACGCACCCGCGCAACCTCGTCGAGCAGAAGCGCGCCGACCTCATCCTGAAGCGCCAGCTCACGGGTGGCCACGACCCTCGTAGCCATCTCGCGCACCCGCCATGCCTGGTTCTGGAGTGCCGCTGAAACCCCGGCAATGGCGCTGTCGTTCCAGACGTAGAGCAGGGCACGCGTGCCCCATAACTCGGGCCAGTACAGCACGGGGGCTCCGTCGAGAATGCCCTGGGCATGCTCTCCACCGACGACGAGCAGAAACTCCTCCCCCTCGTTGTTGCCCGCCAGCAGGGACAGCGAGCGCAGCACCACGGTGTCTAAACCGAGCTGCTCAACCGCAGCAGCAATGCGGGCTTCGATCGGAAGGTCTTTCTGGTTCTCTTCAGGCACCTTGCAACCCTACGGCGCCGCGACCCAGATGGCGGCGAGGGCGTCGGCGGTGAGACTGTCACGCCGCACCGCGTCGATCAGGGTATCGACGACGATGCCCTCGGCTTCGAGGTGGCGCAGCAACTGCGGATCACGATCGCTGATGCGCAGCACCAGCCCGCCGAGCGGCGCATCGGCCAGCAGCAGCCCGCGCGGCACGGCGACCGTTCCGTCGGCGGCGGGGATGGGGTCGCCGTGCGGGTCCCGGGTGGGATACCCGAGCTGGGCGTCCAACGCGCCGAGCAGCCGGTCACTCACCGCGTGCTCGAGCACCTCTGCCTCGTCGTGCACCTCGTCCCAGCGGTAACCAATGCGCTGCACCAGCCACGTCTCGATGAGCCGGTGCCGCCGAAGCATCCGCAGGGCCAGAGCCGTGCCATCCCGAGTCAACTCGATTGCACCGTACGGTTCGTGCACCGCCAGACCCTGGGCGACCAGCTTCTTGACCATTTCGGTGACGGACGACGCGGCCAAACCCAGCCGTGCCGCGAGCAGCCCCGTCGTGATGTGGTCGGGCTGCCACTCGGTGTGCGCGTAGATGGCCTTCACGTAGTCTTCGACCGCGGTCGGGGCGACGGCCATCAGCCACCCGCCACGACGAGCACGATCAACAGGATGTTCAGCACGGTGATGGCGGCGGCCGAGATCCAGCCCGACCAACGCAGCCACGGGCGGTTCACGAACTCGCCCATCACTGTCGTCGAACTGGCCAGCCAGACCAGCGGAATCAGGGCGAACGGGATGCCGAAGCTCAACACCACCTGGCTGAGAACCAGCGCGCGGGTCGGGTCGAACCCCACGGCGAGAAGCACCAGCGCGGGGATCAGGGTGATGGCCCTGCGCAACAGCAGGGGAACTTTTACCTTCAGTAGACCGCCCATGATGGCGGACCCGGCGTAGGTGCCCACACTCGTGGACGCCAGCCCGCTCGCAAGCAGCCCGACGGCGAAGATGACCCCGATCGCCGGCCCCAGAGTCGCGACCACCGCGGCATGCGCGCCCTGGATCGTGTCCGTTCCCTCGATGCCCCCGAGGGCGGATGCGGCCAGTAGCAGCATGGAGATATTCACGGCGCCGGCCACGAACAGCGCGCCGCCGACATCCCAACGGGTCGCTTTCAACAGGCTGCGAATGCGCGCCGGATCCTTCGTCACCCCGTACCGATCACGCGCCAGGGCCGAATGCAGGTAGATCACGTGCGGCATAACTGTGGCCCCCAGCATCGACGT
>NZ_JANLVV010000374.1:0-1118 GCF_031364185.1 Salinibacterium sp.
GCTTCGGCGCTGATCGAATCGGAGCGGTTCATCCGTGATAGCGAAGAGGTTGAACGAAGGCCTTCGCAGCGATGTAGATGGGTGCGAACTCCTGTCGCACAAAGCGAAGCTTCGCACTCGTTTCAACGCAGCGGTCACATCGTTCCAATGGTCGAGTGACTTTGTTTGCTCGCTCCCTTCGTGAATTGGTACGTGACTTCGTATCTGTCGATCGACTCGGCAGGTGTTGGCCCCAACGTCGCTCGCCATAAGCCAAGCTGCGATGGAGTTGCTCGGCGGCGGTCTGACTCCGCCGCTTCGAGCCTCCTGACGTTGGTACGCACAGAGACTCAAATGGCACTGCGCAGGTTTTCGTTGACGGTTCCTGGCGCTCACCGTCACCCTCACCCTGTACGGGGCGGGCGAGGCCAGCGCGACCGAGCCCAAGCGGGTGTCGAAGACCTTGGCCTACCGCGCCGAGAACAAGGCCCCGCCCGACGTGATCCAGGACTTCGCCTCCGCCCAGGGCTTGGCCGTCATCACCGACGCGACGCGCGTGGGCACGGTGAACGTTTCGTTCAGTCGCAACCCGTCCGAGTTCATGGTGACGCTGTCGAAGTCTTATGGCGTCGTCTGGTACTTCGACGGCGTCACCCTGTTCGCCCACCCGGCCCGAGCGATGCAGAGCAAGGTGTTCAGGCTGCGCGGATTCAAGCGCGAACAGGTGCGCCAAATGCTGGAGTCACTGGGGCTCGGTGATTCACGCTATCCACTCCGATCATGGCCTTCGTGCCGGGCTGCCGCACGGCGAGCGGCGCCAGCAGACCTGGCCGTCGACCGTGGCCTACATGGCGCGCCTGATCATCCACCGCTACGCCATGCTCGGCGTGCTCGGCGTGCTCGACGAATACGGCTTTCCGCTGCGCGACATGGGCGTACGCGAAGCCTCGAACGATGCGGTGACACGGAGCACGGTCATGCCCGGCAAGGCGTGCCTCGAATGCGGCAGTGCGACCGTGATTCACAAAGACGGGTGCGACTTTTGCACCGCGTGCGGCGATGTGGGGCAGTGCGGTTGACGAGGGCGATCGGGCCCGCCCCAGCCGAAGGGCGCAAACAACCGGCGCGACGCATGGGTC
>NZ_JANLVV010000036.1:0-2565 GCF_031364185.1 Salinibacterium sp.
CAGAAATCAGGGGCAGCGGCACCCCCAGCACCGGGAGCACCCCCAACACCACCGCGATGTTCACGAAGGCCTGGCCGATCACCCAGACCATTACCCCCGCGGTCACAATCCGCGCGAAGCTGTCGCTGCCGGCGCGGATAATGCGAATGAACGCAATCGCGAGCACCACGAACAGCACCAGAACGACGACCGCGCCGATGAGGCCAAGCTCCTCCCCGATGATGGCGAAGATATAGTCGCTACTGGCTGCAGGAAGCCAGTTCCACTTCGCCACCGAGTTACCCAGCCCCTTGCCAAACCAGCCGCCGGCAGCGAGCGCCCAGTTGGCATGTTCGGGCTGCCAGCAGTATCCCGCGAGATCTTCGGGCGCACATCCTTTAAGCCAGACCTCGATACGCGACGTGCGCGAGCTGTTGGCCTTCGAGAAGAGCAGCGCGAGGAAGGCGATCCCGACGACGCCCACCGCGAGAAAACGCACTTTTACCCCTCCAAAAAAGAGCAGGCCAAACAGGATGATGATCATGACGGCAGCGGTGCCCAAATCGCCACCGGCCAACACAAAGGCAATCGCGGCACCAGCTACCGGTGCGATAGGCAGAAGGACATGACGCCAATCGCCGAGCAGTTCCTGCTTGGTAGCGAGCACCCACGCGACCCACACGATCAGGGCGATCTTGACGAACTCCGACGGCTGGGCCGTGAACCCCCCAATGCCGATCCAGTTGCGATTACCTCCGGAGACAATGCCGATACCGGGCACGAAGACCAGAAGCTGAAGCGCGGCACCGGCGACGAGCCCCAGCCACGCCCAGCGCTTCCAGAATCGGGGAGGCATCCGAGAGGCGACAAGCATCAGCGGGATCCCGATCACCGCAAACAGGAGCTGGCGGGAAAAACGCCCGAAAAAGCCCTGGTCGTCGTTGTACGACTCGATAGTCGATGACGACAGCACCATGACCAAACCGAAGATGACAAGAAAAAGAGTTATACCGAGCAGCAGGAAATAGTTGCTGTTCTCGGCGACGAAGATCCGGCGCAGCGGGATCCGTGCGGTCGACGGCCCCGGACCGGTCTGACGGTCAGCCGGCGCTCGGGGGCGCGGGTGTCGTATCGTCGTCATTGCCGCCACCCTCCAGGTAATCGTTCACTGCCGAGGCAAATCGCGTGCCACGGTCGGCGTAGTCGGCAAACTGATCCATCGATGCCGCGGCCGGAGCCATGAGAACCGTGTCTCCTTCTACCGCGATGCTGGCAGCAAATTTCACCGCCTGTGGCATCACCTCATCAGTGTCGGTGGCGATCACTTCGAACACAGGCACCTCTGGCGCGTGTCGCGCTAATGCTTCAACCACAGGTTCACGGTTAATCCCGACGACGACCGCAGCTCGAAGTCTCGGTGCGTGTGCCGCGATCAGTCCGACGATGTCGACGCCCTTCATCAGCCCGCCTACGATCCACACAACGGAATTGTACGACCGCAGCGCCGCATCCGCCGCGTGCGGATTGGTCGCCTTGGAGTCGTTCACCCAGAGCACTCCCCCCTTGGTGGCAACAGGCTGCATGCGGTGGTTGTCGACACGAAAGCTCGAGAGCGCGGCGGTGATCGCGGCGACAGCGACCCCGGCGCACCGAGCGAGAGCCGATGCCGCAAGAACGTTGGCGATCAGGTGCGGGCTGGCGAGCCCGGCAGCGGCCAGCTCGCCGTGCGTGGTCAGTTCGAGAGCAGAATTGTGTCGGTCGTCGTGAAAAGCGCGATCCACAATGATGTCATCGACCATACCGAGGTCACTGGGGCCCGGAGTGTCGAGGCCAAACCCAATTGCGCGGCAGCCCTCCGCTACCTCCGCATCCTCGACCATCCGCATGGTAGCCAGGTCGGCTCGGTTGTAGACGCAGGCAAGTTTCGTGTTGGCATACACCGTGGCCTTCGCGTGAGCGTAGGCCTCTCGTGAGCCGTGCCAGTCAAGGTGATCGTCGGCGATGTTGAGACACGTGCTCGCGAGCGGCACCATCGCTCCAGGGCCGGTTCGGGGCATCCAGTGCAATTGGAAACTCGAGAGCTCCACGACAATGACGTCGAACCCCCGCGGGTCACGAATGGCGTCGAGCACCGGCACGCCGATGTTGCCGGCGGGAACGGCTCTGAGCCCGCCCGCGACCAGCAGATGGGTGGTCAGCTGCACGGTAGTGGTCTTGCCGTTGGTGCCCGTGACCGCGATCCACTCGGCCGGGTCGCCGACTTTATCGCGCAGTCGCCACGCCAGTTCGATATCACCCCAGATCGGGATGCCTCGCGCCCGCGCCCACGCAATCAGGGGGTGATCCGTGCCAAAGCCGGGTGACACGATCACAAGTTCTGCGTCGAACTCGTCAAGCCCGTCCGGTATCGGAGCGGCGGAGGATTGCTCGACGAACCGCCCGCCGATCACCTCGAGCATCCGCTGGCGACTCTCGCTGGCAGAGGCCGCCGTCACGAGCACGTCTGCGCCGAGCTCGAGAAGAGTGTCGGCCGCGGCGAACCCCGAGACGCCCAGCCCGAGCACCACGACCCTGAGCGCGCGCCAG
>NZ_JANLVV010000072.1:0-3399 GCF_031364185.1 Salinibacterium sp.
CGCGGAATACATCCAGAACGCCCGGCTGAGTCTCAGCCGCCCGCGGGGCGCGGGCGGTTCGTTCTCGCGTCGCTGGATCTCGTAGTCCATGGGATGGGGTGCTTTCCAGCGGAGCCAGACCAGCAGCGCAAGTGCGAGCACCCCCGGCAGTGCGAGGATCGCAAGCGTCGGGCCGTATTGGGTGCCGGTCAGCGCGAGCATCCCGGCGACCACGAGCGGCCCGATCACCGCCCCGAACTGGTCGATGGCCTCGTGGACGGCAAAACCGCGGCCGCGACCGGTTGCCGCTGTCGCATACGACAGCAGGGCATCCTTCGCCGGGGCCCGAATCGCCTTGCCGACTCTCTCGAGGATCACCAGGGTGCAGGCAACCCACAGCGCGCCCGCGTAGCCGAGGGTCGGCACGCTGATCACGGTGAGCGCGTAGCCGGCGATGGTCCAGGCCCAGAATCGGCGGGTTCGATCGGCGAGGGGCCCTGACACCAGCCTTAGCAAGAGGGCGGCGGCTTCGCCGATTCCGGTCACCACGCCCACCAGCAATCCGGTCGCGCCCAGCGTTGCCAGCAGCGGGCCGGTCACCGATCGCGCACCCTCGTACACGAAGTCGGCCAGCAGGCTGACGGTACCGAACGTGATGACGAATCGCCAGGCGCTGATAGCGGGCGGTCGCGAGTTCGTCACATCGACATCGTATGCGAGCCGGCGTCGGGGTTGCCGCTCTCATCGTGCTCTCACGGTGCACTGAATACGGTCGGCATATGACGAACCCAGCAATCGCGACCGACCGCCTGTCGAAGTCGTACGGCGCCAACGTGGCGCTCGATGCGGTGACGCTGGAGGTGGTTTCGGGCGAGATCTTCGGCTTGCTGGGTCACAACGGCGCGGGCAAGACCACGACCGTCAACGTGCTCACCACCCTGCTCGAACCGACGCACGGCATCGCCGAGGTCGGTGGCCACAGCGTGACCTCGGATGCGAGGGGTGTGAGGCAGGTGATCGGTTACCTGCCCGAGAACGTTCAGTTTTACGACAATCTTTCGCTGATGGAGAACCTGAGATTCTTCGGCAGGCTCTCGGGCCTCCGCCGGCCCGACCAGCGCATCCGTGATGTGCTGCGCATCCTGGACTTTGAGGGTCATGAGCGCCAGCGGCTCAGCACGTTCAGTAAGGGGATGCGGCAGCGGGTGGGGATCGCCCAGGCGATCCTGCACTCACCGACGGTGCTCTTCCTCGACGAACCAACCTCCGGCCTGGATCCGGAGGGCGTCCGTACCCTGCGCGAAACGATCCTGCGCCTCAACTCGGAGTTCGGGATGACGATCTTCATGAATACCCATGTGCTCACCGAGGTCACGAAAACCTGCACCAGCATCGGCATCCTGAGAGGCGGCGCTCTCGTGCATCACGACACGCTCGAACGCACGCTGGCCGCCTTCCCCGGTGAAAACTCGCTCGAGGAGATCTACTTTGCGCTCGAATCGGAGCCGGTCTCGTGAATACGTTCCTGGTGAGCGCGCGTCACGAGATGCTGAACACCCGGCGTGCGCGCACGGCCCACCTTCTTCTCTTCGTCTTTATCGGGATGGTTGTCGCCTCATCGGTTATCGGTTGGGTGACCAACCAGACGGTCACGAATGTGTACGAGAAGGTGCTCGCGGATGGGCTGACGACGGCTCCCAACCCGTTCACGGGGGTGACACCGTTGTACTACGCGCGAAATGCCGTGATCTATGTTCTGTTGATCGGATCGCTGATGGCGATTGTCCTCGGCGTCCAGGCCACGCTTCGTGACCGGAAGGCGGCGACCGCCGACCTCGTCCTGAGCCGGCCGACGAGCTCGGTCACTCGCCTGCTGGGGCAGTTCGCCGGACTCGGCATTGTGCTCGCCGCCGTCATCGGCATCAGCTTTGTCACCAGTTGGATGATCATCAGCCTGATCAACGGGGCGCCATTGGGCTGGGGCGATACCGGTCGGGTCGCCGGTTTCGGAGTGCTGTCGTGGATGCTGCTGGCCACGTTCGCGCTGCTGGGAATGCTGACCGGGCTCCGCAGCAAGCAGGAGACGACCGCCCTGCTCGTGCCGTTCGTGATCTGGAGTGCCGTCGCCTTTGTGCTCCCGCAGATCGGCACCGCGGCCCGTCCCGTCTCGCTGCTCAACCCGGTTCCGGCGGTGAGTTCGACGGGAGGCTACTTCGACGTGGTGTCCGCGATCACCGGCCCGCTGTCGGTCACGGAACAGTTCAAACGAGCATCCAGCATCATCCTCCAGGACACGACCGTGACGGGGGATGCCGCCCCCAGCGTCGTCGTCCTCATAGCGTTCCTTGTGGTGATGGTCGCTCTCGTGATCACCACGCCGCGCGCCCGGATGAGGAGCGCGCTCCATGAGTGACATCGGGGTGATCGCGCGAAAGGAGCTCCTCGACCTCCGTCGAGATCGGCTGTTCGCGATCCTGATCGCCTTTCTTGCGGTCGCGACGGTGATCTCGGTCGCGGTGGCCGCGGCGAGTTTCAGAACCCAACTGGATGCGTACAATCTGTATGTCGAGCAGCTTGCCGCCAGCGGCAGCACCGTCGTACCGGCGGCTCCCCAACTATTCCCGCTGCAACTGCTGAGGGGCAGCGTCGAGTACCTGGAGATACTGGGGGCACTGTTCGCGATCGTCCTCGGTTACGGCACGGTGGCGAAAGAAAAGTACCGGGGAACGCTTCAGCTTCTGCTCAGTCGCCCGGCCGGTCGCTGCGCGATCCCCGGTGGCAAGATCATCGGTCTCGCTGTCGTCTGGGGGGTCGTGGTTGCGTTTCTCACCCTGGCGACCACTGTCGCTATCCTCGTAATCGGCGCTGCGCCGCTGCAGACGATCGATTTCGTCCGGATCCTCATCGCCGCCGTCGTGGCCTGGCTCTACTTGGTGTTCTGGAGCGCTCTGGCCGTCGGAGTCACCGCGCTCTCGCCCAGGCTCAGCACCGGGCTCATCGTCGCCATCGTGATCTGGCTGGCCTTCGTGCTGATCATCCCCCAGATCGGCGACACGATGGATCCGGATAACCAGGTTCCCGGTGGGCTGTTCGCCACCCTCCAGATCCAGAAGCCCGACGAACTCAAGGTGCTCGCGAACTTTGCCGCTTTCGACGGCATCCGCAATGGTCTCGAAGTCTCCTCCATCACCAAACACTTCGAGAGGCTCTCGTTCGCGTTCCTCGGCATCAAAGACAAGTACAACCAGCAGCCACTCGGCATCGTCTGGGCGGATATGTGGGGTTACGCCGCCACCCTCGCGGCGGCGACCGTCGCCAGCCTCACCTTCGCCGTCGGGGTCACCACCCGGCGCACTTTACAAAGGAAGATTTCATGAAACTGCGACTACTCATCCCTGCCATCCTGGCGGCATCCCTCTC
>NZ_JANLVV010000092.1:0-3348 GCF_031364185.1 Salinibacterium sp.
GGTTGCTATTGGATACCTCGTGATCGAGCTGATCGTTGCGACCCCCGACTCCTACGCCAGTGCCGTGGCGCTGACCGTCCTGACCGCGATCGCTGCGGTCTGGCTGGCCGTCATCGGCGTTAACGTTCTGCGCGGCAACCCTTGGGTGCGTGGGGCGACCGTTGTCGTTCAGATCCTGCAGATTGCTGTCGCTATCGGGTGCTTCCAGGGTGCGTTTGCTCGCCCGGACCTTGGCTGGCTGTTGCTCATTCCCGCCATCGCGGCCCTCATTTTGCTCTTCTCGCCGCCGGTTCTCGCCGCGACTACGCGTAGTACATAGCGTGTGCCCGCAGCCGGACCCGTTCGGCGGCGGGGCAGCACGCGCCACCGCCGAACGAGTTGTCGGATTCGGCTAGCTCGACGCCGAGACGTATGTGGCCTGAATCACCGACCCCCAGTACGGCGCAAACATCGTCTTGGCGACGCCGTCATAGCCGAAACTGCTGATCGAGTTTTGACTGCCGGCCGACCCACTCCCGATGAGCCAGGGCCTACCCGACCATTCTCCTGTCATGTCGCACGGGGTTCCCTGAGCCGTCGACTGGCCGAAGGGATCGGCGGTTGCGCGGCCGGCGCACGACTGCAGCGACTCGCCATCGAACGGACTAGCGGCCGGGTAGCCGAACGCGGTGCAGGTGAGCCCGCGACCCTGGTAGAAGGCGACGCCGGATGCCCCGACCGTGTCGGTGAGCGTTGGGCCGTTCACGGGCGCGACGGTCGCAAAGCCCGTATCGAAACTGATGTCACCACCACTGGTCCATTGGCTGGGCGCGGCGAGTTCGCTGGCGGGCCGCTGGCCGAACGGTGCAGCGCCGTTTTCGTAGGCGGGCACAAACATCCAACGTGTGGCGAAGGTGCCTGGCCCTTCATTTACACAGTGACCGGCAGGGAATCACCGTCCCCTGTGGGGATGGCATCGGCGCCCGCAACGCCGCCAGCCATGATGGCAGCACTCAGGGCGAGGGTTCCTGCCATTGAGAATGCGAATTTTCTCCTTGTCATGATTCAGCTCCGATTCTTGTGATGTCGGCCGTCTCGTGTTCGGCGGCCGTCCGTTCCAGTGTCGTCGTCGATCACCTCGGGCCGGCCCGAAATGTGATTGCCGAGAGTGATGCTGTGTCATCCACAAATCTGGGATGGATGCCCGAATCGGTGCTATCCGCGCGCGCGCCAGCCACCTACGCCGAGTCGATGCCAAGCTTCTTGCGCAAGGAAGCGACGTGCCCGGTTGCCTTGACGTTGTAGAGCGGAAGGGTGACGACCCCGCGCTCGTCGATCACGAAGGTGGATCGCAGCACCCCGGTCACCGTCTTGCCATAGAGATTCTTCTCGCCCCAGGTGCCATACGCATGGTGCACCGTGAGGTCGGGATCGCTCAGTAGGGGAAAATTCAGATGATCCTCGCGGGCGAAGGTGGCAAGCTTATCCGGTGCATCGCGCGAGATGCCGATGACGCTGTATCCCGCCGACGCGAGTGAGTTCAGGCTGTCTCGGAAGTCGCACGCCTGGGTTGTGCATCCGGGAGTCATCGCCTCGGGGTAGAAGTACAGAATCACCTTCTCGCCGGCAAAATCTGACAGCGACACCGGCTCGCCGGCCTGGTTGGGAAGGGTGAATGCGGGTGCTGTTGCGCCTGCCTCGAGTCGCTCAGTCATGGGTCTCCACTGTGTCGGTGGCGCACCGTTCGTGTGCCTGATCATGCCATGCTAATCTTGTCCGTCGGCCCGCTGATTCGTTGGCGGCCAGGCACCTCTAGCTCAATTGGCAGAGCAACTGACTCTTAATCAGTGGGTTCCGGGTTCAAGTCCCGGGGGGTGCACCGATAATAAGCCCGGTATCTCGCAGCAATACGAGCTACCGGGCTCTTTTGCTGTCCGCGGTGCAGTCGGCTATCCCCTCAATAACCCCTCCTAGTGAACTTCTATGCGCTCGCTAAGAAGCAAGGGACGTCCCGAGGGGCCGGAGGTGTGTTCGTTGATCCAGATGGTCTCGTGGGCTTTCGCGCCTGGGTACCGTTGCCGCCTCCAGTGCCCCTGCACTCGCCATTGATGGTCCGGGCGTGAGTGGAGTCCCGCATAGTGGTGTGACGCATGGTGGCTTACCGCGTCGGTGACGACGTGGGGACGGCCACCGTGTGATCCTTCGAGGAATCTCTGACAACCCACTCGAAAGGCATCAACACGATGACCGCTCCACATATTGTCGACCCTGCGACCGTTCTCGGTGAAGCTCTCACCGATGCGTCCCCGGATTTGATGCGGCATCTGCTGCAAACCATGATCAACGCGCTGCTGTCCGCCGATGCCGATTCGGTCGTCGGCGCCGAGTGGGGCAAACCCAGCCCTGAGCGCATAACCCACCGCAACGGCTACCGGCATCGTGATCTGGATACCCGGGACGGGACGATCGATGTTGCCATCCCGAAGCTGCGCTTCGGGACGTATTTCCCGGAGTGGCTGTTGGAGCGCCGCAAACGCTCCGAGGCGGCCTTGGTCACAGTGATTGCTGACTGCTATCTTGCTGGGGTCTCCACCCGCCGGATGGACAAGCTCGTGAAGACCTTGGGGATTCATTCGCTGTCGAAGTCGCAGGTTTCCAGGATGGCGGCCGACCTCGATGAGCTCGTCACCGAGTTCCGCCACCGGTCCCTTGTCGAGGCGGGCCCGTTCACGTTCGTCGCCGCCGATGCGCTGACGATGAAAGTCCGCGAGGGCGGCCGGGTGGTGAACACCGTGGTGCTGGTCGCGACCGGCGTCAACGGTGATGGTCGCCGAGAAGTGTTGGGGATCCAGACGGCCACGAGCGAGACGGGACCGGCCTGGAACGCGTTCTTCGCCGACCTGACCGCCCGCGGTCTGACTGGGGTTCAGCTGGTCACCTCTGACGCTCACGCCGGGTTGAAGGACGCGATCGCGGCGAACCTGCCCGGCACCGCCTGGCAGCGTTGCCGCACCCACTACGCCGCGAACCTGATGAGCGCCACCCCGAAGAGCATGTGGCCGGCCGCCAAAGCGATGCTGCACTCGGTTTATGACCAACCCACCGCTGACGACGTCCACGCCCAATTCGACCGCACCCTGGACTACGTGACCGAGAAGCTACCCACGGTCGCCGAACACCTCGACGGCGCCCGCTCCGACATCCTCGCGTTTACTGGGTTCCCGAAAGACATCTGGGCCCAAATCTGGTCGAACAACCCCAACGAGAGACTGAACCGCGAGATCCGGCGCCGCACCGACTCCGTCGGGATCTTCCCCAACCCCGAGGCCGTCATCCGCCTCGTCGGCGCCGTCCTCGCCGAGCAAACCG
>NZ_JANLVV010000094.1:0-1312 GCF_031364185.1 Salinibacterium sp.
GGTCGTCACCCTTCCGCTCTACAACGTCAAGGCAACCGGGCACGTCGCTTCCTTGCGCAAGAAGCTTGGCATCGACTCGGCGTAGGTGGCTGGCGCGCGGGCGAATAGCACCGATTCGGGCATCCATCCCAAATTTGTGGATGACACAGCATTACTCTCGGCAATCACATTTCGGGCCGGCCCGAGGTGTTCGGCGGCGACACTGGAACGGACGGCCGCCGAACACGAAACGGCCCGACTTCACAAGAATCGGAGCTGAATCATGACAAGGAGAAAATTCGCATTCTCAATGGCAGGAACCCTCGCCCTGAGTGCTGCCATCATGGCTGGCGGCGCAGCGGGCGCAGCGGGCGCCAGTGCTATCCCCACAAGGGACGGTGATTCCCTGGGGGTCACTGTGTAGATGAACGGCCGGGCACCTTCGCCACACGTTAGATCTTTGTGCCGGCCTACGAAAACGGCGCTGCACCCTTCGGCCAGTGGTCGGCCAGCGAACTCGTTGCGCCCAGCCAATGGACCAGTGGTGGTGGCGTCAGTTTCGATACGGGCTTTGCGACCGTCGCGCCCGTGAACGGCCCAACGCTCACCGACACGGTCGGGGCATCCGGCGTCGCCTTCAACCAGGGTCGCGGGCTCACCTGCACCGCGTTCGGCTACCCGGCCGCTAGTCCGTTCGATGGCGAGTCGCTGCAGTCGTGCGCCGGCCGCGCAACCGCCGATCCGTTCGGCCAGTCGACGGCTCACGGAGTCCCGTGCGACATGACAGGAGGATCGTCGGGTGGGCCCTGGTTCATCGGGAGTGGGTCGGCCGGCAGTCAAAACTCGATCAACAGTTTTGGATATGACGGCGTCGCCGACACGATGTTCGCGCCGTACTGGGGATCGGTGATTCAGGCCACATACGTCTCGGCGTCGAGCTAGCCGAATCCGACAACTCGTTCGGTGGTGGCGCGTGCTGCCCCGCCGCCGAACGGGTCCGGCCGCGGGCACGCGCTATGTACTACGCGTGGTCGCGGCGAGAACCGGCGGCGAGAAGAGCAAAATGAGGGCCACGATGGCGGGAATGAGCAACAGCCAGCCAAGGTCCGGGCGGGCAAACGCACCCTGGAAGCACCCGATAGCGACCGCAATCTGCAGGATCTGTACGACAACGGTCGCCCCACGCACCCAGGGGTTGCCGCGCAGAACGTTAACGCCGATGACGGCCAGCCAGACCGCAGCGATCGCGGTCAGGACGGTCAGCGCCACGGCACTGGCGTAGGAGTCGGGGGTCGCAACGATCAGCTCGATCACGAGGTATCCAATAGCAACC
>NZ_JANLVV010000147.1:0-2233 GCF_031364185.1 Salinibacterium sp.
GGGCAGAAGCAAGATATCGGCGTCGACGGTGTCATCGGCGCCGAGCGCCCGGGTAACCACATTTCGATTCGGATGCTTCTGGGCCTCCCCCTTCGTCAGCGCCCCCGAATCCACCAACTCCTGAACGGCCGAATGATCGACGCTGAGCTGGCTGAGGGTGCGACCATCCCAGTTGTACGACCGGGAGTCCCCCACGTTGAACGCCATCCAGTGGTAGTTGCCGCTCGCGTCACTGCCCTGTGGATCGATGTCAACGAAAGCAATACCGGTGAGCGTCGTCCCTGAGAGTGAGCCGTCACCGCTGGCCGCGGACAGGGCGAGGACCGCGTCGTTCGCCGCGCGAATGGTATCGATGACGACCTGCGCCCGGGCCGGTCCTGCGCTGTCGAAGGCATCGGCAAAGGCGGCGACCGCGACCTGGCTTGCCCGGTCACCGAACGCGTGACCCCCCATACCGTCGGCCACCACGAAGAGTGGTGCCGCCATCAGGAAGCTGTCTTCGTTGACGCGCCGAACGGCTCCCCGGTCGGAGTGTCCAGAAAAACTGAAGCGCACGGTGACGTCGGGAAGCTCGAACTCACTTCTGACCTCGACCGACATCCGGATTTCCTCTACGTTCCGAGCACCCCTCCATGGAGGCAGATAGACACACGGTACCAAGGGCTCGTCGCGACACGGAAACCGCGAGCATGGGCAGGGGTGCCCATAGTCGCCCGACACGCTACTGGTCCGCCTCGTGTTGATAACTCCTGCAATCCGCGCCGCTGCAGTTGGTGAGTCCCGGAGCTCCACCCGGAATTCCGGGTGTGATGTCTCAGGACATCGGTGACGGTTTTGTGTCAGGACATCGGTGACAGTTGGTGTGTCAGGACATCGGTGACGTTTAGAGTGTTTGGGGTCGTCGCCCTCGGGGTTTCCCATTGCCGACGTATCTGATTCCGGGTGCGGGCCAGGTGTGCTCGATGATGAGCGTTCCGTTGCTGTCGAAGAACAGCACAGCGTCGTCGTTTTCTACGACATAAGTGGTGTGGCCAGCGAGGGAGCTGCTGATTTGGAATTCGATTCGTCGGGCGTAGGCGGTGCCATTTTTTCGGATCCGTGCGATTCGCACTTTCTCGGCAGTGCGGTGTTGTGGCGGTGTCTTGTCGGTGCGGTGGGGGACCTCGATCGAGGCGGCGCGTGGCCGGGGTCGGGGTGGTTCGGTTTTCGGTGTTGCTTCCCATGCCTGTAAGGGCGTGATCCGGCCGGCCAGCGCCTGGTGTGGGCGGTCCGTGTTGTAGATCTGATCGAACCTATCGACCTGTTCCTGGAGCTGGTCGAGGGTGGCGGCGAGAGGCTGCTTGTCGAGATAGCGGAACAGCGTCTGGTGGAAGCGTTCGTTCTTGCCCTGCGTGGTTGGTTTATATGGTTTTCCGGTGATTGCCTCGACCCCGAGGGAGGTGACATAGATGACAAGCTGACCGAAATATCCTCGACGGGAGGGATTCAACGCTGTCCCGTTGTCGCTGAGCAGGCGCTGTGGAACGCCGTGTGCGGTGATGCCTTTGCTGACCACCACGACCGCTGCTTCGGCGGTTTCACCCCACGCGACATGGGAGGCCACCGCATAACGGGAGTGGTCGTCGATGAGTTGGAAGACCACACATTTGCGTCCGCCGGTCAGGACATATTCGGTCGCGTCAAGCTGCCAGCACGCGTTCGGCGCCGGATACACGAAGCGGCGATATGCCGACCGAGGTTTCTTCTTCGGTTCCCAGCGCGCCACGCCCGCGTCGCGGAAGATTCGAGCCAGCGACGCCGGGGAGGGCGCCGGCACCATCCGCAAAGATCGCATCTTGTCATGCACGCTGATCGGCCCAAAATCGAGCCCGGACGACTCAAGCGCGGCCCGCACTGCTAACGCTTGCCGCTTCATCTCGTCGACGATCCGGGTCGGGCTGCTCCGTGGCCGGCGGGTCCGTGGTTCCAACGCCGCCGCCTGCCCATCATCCCTGGCACGCTGCCGAATTTCGTAGAACGTCTTCCGAGAGATCCCATACTCCGCGCAGAACGACGTCACCGACCCCCTGGGCGCGTCATCAGGCCACTGCACGATCGCGAGACGGACACGGGCTTCAACAGGCTCAACATGGCTCATCCCCCAACAATCCGCGGAAAGTGTCACCACCAAAACGCGCCAAACCGTCACCGATGTCCTGAGGCAGAACTGTCACCGATGTCCTGAGACATAACA
>NZ_JANLVV010000168.1:0-8710 GCF_031364185.1 Salinibacterium sp.
CGCACGATCCGCAAGGATCGCCGCGAATACCAGCGTTTCAAGCGCTACCGCGGGACGGTGAAACGGCAGGCGATGCTCCGCAAGTGGCTCCGCGAGTCGTGGCTCACGTTCGGCGGCATCTCGGCCGGGGTGCTGCTGCTCGCGGGCTCATACGTCGGCCCGCTCCTGGCGCAGCTGGATACGTGGGCTGGGGTGCGCGGCATCCGGAGCTTCATCGTCAGCAACCTGTGGATCGTCGGCGCCGTGCTGCTCATAATCATCGTGCTCACGTGGCTGGGCGTGCGCGCGGCCCGGCGAGACGGCGACGGGATTATGGCGATCGGCGACATCCACGCGATGCTGCCCCGCAATCGGCAAGAACTGCGCCTGGGCGCCCTGCTGTCGCTCAACGCCGGCCTGGTCGAGGAGCTCGCGTTTCGTCTCGCCATCCCCGCCCTCGTCTTCGGCGCCACCGGCAGCGCTATCGCCGCCGTCACGATCTCGCTGCTGCTGTTCGGAGCCCTGCACCTCTATCAGGGCGTCGCCGGCATCGTCGGCACCACCATCGTCGGCACGATCATGATGGTGCTTTACGTCGTCTCGGGCAGCATCATCGCGCCAATCGTGTTGCATGCGCTCGTCGACCTGCGCTCGCTGGTGCTCATCCCGGTCGCGGTGATGGGCGTACATAGAGTGGATGCCCGCCGCCCACCCGCGCCGCCGCGATCCCCGCGCACCCCGAGCATCCCAGCGGCTCAGGCCGCGCCCGAAGCGCCCGCCGCACCTCCCGGTGCCGCACCGCCGCGCACCTGAGGCCGCGCCGAGGCGCCGCCGCGCACCCGGTGCCGCGCCCGCGCCCGCACCCGAGGCGCCGCCGCGCCGCCCGCACTCGCACCGGCACGCCGTTTCGCGGATCCACCGTGCACCATCGCCATCCGCGCGTCTCACAGCGCAGTAATGGCCCCTCGGGATCCGGCCATCGGGCCACGACTGCACTCTCATCGAATCTGGCCTCGACCCAGGAGAGCCTTGCACCTCGCGCGCCGCGGGTGGGCGCTTTGTGCGCTCCGCGGGCCGCGCGCAGCGACAGTGGCCGGCGCTCACAGCGCAGTAGTGGCCCTTCGGGATTCAGCCACCAGGCCACGACTGCACTCTCACGGAGGCCGGTCGCGAGGAGCGCAGCGCGAGCGCACGCAGCGGCCAACCCCGCGCCCGCAGCCCAGCGGCGGCGAGCGCACGTCAGCGCCCGGCAGCCGCCCGCCGGCGCAGCCACACAGCGACCACGATGATCAGCGCGAGGCCGATGACGGTGATCGTGGCATCCACAAAGGGGAGCGCCTGGATGCCCCAGCCATCGAGCAGCAGGCCGCCGACGAGCGCTCCGCCACCGATCGCCACGTTGAACGAGGTCGTGAAGTAGGCGGCAGCGGCATCCCGAACCCGCACCGATGCGGTGTGCATCATGCGCGCCTGCATCAGCGATGGCACGGCGCCGAAGGCGACTCCCCAGACGAAGATGGCGGCGAGCGCGACCCAGGTGACGCTGCTGAACAGCCCAAGCACCAGCACCGAGAGCATCACGACGGCCACCGCGGCGACCAGCGACCGCTGCGGGAAGCGGTCGCCGAGGGTTCCGGCGAGAATGAGCCCGACAGCGCCGGCGCCGCCGTAGAGAAACAGCACCCCGGCCACCGCGCCGGGGTCGATGCCCACCGGCCCGATTAGGTAGGGCGCGATGTAGGTGTAGAACAGGTTGTGCCCGAAGCCCACCAGAATCAGGATCACCCCCACGGCAATGACCGCGGGCACCGTCGTGTCTTTGCGCATGGGCAGCGGTATCTCCCCCGTCGACAGCACCTCGCCGTGCCTGACGGCGGGCAGCAGCTTCGCTGTGACCAGGGTCAGGATGGCGATGATCGCGGCGATGACGCCGAACGCGAGCCTCCAGCCGACCGCGTTGCCGATCGCGGTCCCGAGAGGAACGCCGAGCACGAAGGCGGCCGTTCCGCCGCCGCCGGTGATGGCAATCGCCCGCCCGAGTTGATGCTTCGGCACGAGGTGCGCGGAGTAGGCGCCGACCACGGCCCAGAACAGTCCGTGCGCGAGACCGCCCACCACTCTCGCACCGACCAGCAACTCGTAGGTGGGTGCGAGCGCCGCGAGAAGGTTCGCGATCGCAAACACGATCAGCACCACGATGACGAGGAATTTGCGTGAGTATCGGCGGGTCAGCACGCTGAGCGGCGCGGCGGTGAGCACGACCGTTCCGGCGAAGACGGTCACGAGCAGGCCGACCTTCGACTCCGAGACCTGAAGCTCTGCGGCGATCTCCGGAAGCAGGCCGGTGGGGAGAAATTCGCTGGTCACCGCGGTGAAGATGAGTGCGGACAGGGTGAGCAAACCTGCCCAGGGGAATGTGTTTCGTGGCGCGCCCATGACGGCGGAATCCGTTCGGTGGAAGTGGTGCGTTCGCCGCCCGCGGGACGACGCGGGCCGCGCGCCGTCACACCAACACTACTTGTCATACGCTGAAGACCCGAGGAGAAAGGCGTACTGATGGGCACCGAGCGCAGCACCCTGCTTCGTAAAGAAAAGGATGGCCGCTTCGAGCCCTCCCCGGTCGAGCTGCTGTTCGACCTGGTGTTCGTGTTCGCCGCGACCAGGCTCTCGCACTACCTGGTCGAGCATCTGGACTGGACGGGGCTGCTGCAGGCGTTCATCCTGTTGCTGGCGGTGTGGTGGTTCTGGGATCGCATGGTCTGGACGACCAACTGGTTCGACCCCGAGAAGTGGCCCGTGCGCCTGATGCTGTTCGTCGCGATGGCGCTCGGGCTGGTGATGAGCACGTCAATCCAGGGGGCGTTCGGCGACCTCGGCGTCGTGTTCGTGGTCGGGTACCTCGGTGTGCACGCGCTGCGGGGGGCGTTCATCATCGTGGCCGCCTGGCGCGACAGTCGCCAGCTGTCGATGAACCTGATGCGGGCATCCCTCTGGATCGCCGTCTCCTCCCCCCTGTGGATCATCGGCGCGCTGGCCGAGCCCGGGCAGCGGGTGTGGTGGTGGCTTGCGGCCATCGCGCTCAACTACCTAGGGCCGTCCGTGCGCTACTGGCTGCCGGTACTGGGGCGATCCCCGGTCGATAACTGGGCGGTGTCGGGCCACCACATCGCCGAGCGTGCCCAACTGTTCGTGATTATTGCGCTCGGCGAATCGATACTGGTCACGGGCGAAACCTTCAATGGCGAGTGGATGACCCCCGCCACCGTGTTCGCCCTGCTAGCCGCCCTCGTGGGAACCCTGCTGCTGTGGCTGCTCTACTTCAACAACACGGCGGGTGTGGCACGAAAGTTCCTCGAGAAGACGAGGGAGTCTGGGCGCGTTGCGGCCAACACCTACACCTACCTGCACCTGGTGATCGTGGCGGGGATCGTGCTGGTTGCCGTCGGCGACGAGCTCGTGCTCTCACACCCCGACGACCCACTCGATCCGGTGACGGCGGCCGTCGTGTTCGGCGGCGCGGCCCTCTACATCCTCGGAAACCTGCTGTTCAAACGGTCGGTCGGCTACCGCTGGCTGAAGTCACACATCGCCGGGATCGCGGTGCTGGCGGGGCTGTTCCTGGCCAGCGTGTCCCTGGTCGCGCTCACTCCGCTCATCGCCCTCTGGCTGGCGAACTCGGTGCTGCTGCTCGTGGTGATCGCCGACGAGGTGGCGCACCGCCGAAGCGCGGCCGGCGCCGCTAGCCTTGCCTCGTGAGCGAAACATCCGCCCGGGCATCCACTCATTGGATTCTGACCCTCGTCTGCGATGACCGACCCGGAATCGTGCACGCCGTCAGCGGTGCGATTGTGGATGCCGCGGGCAACATCACCGAGTCCCAACAGTTCTCGAGCGCCGACACCGGGCGCTTCTTCATGCGCCTGCAGGTGGAGTCCACGACCTCACGCGACGCGTTCGAGGCGGCGATTGTGCCGGTCACCGAGCGGTACGGGATGACCTGGCAACTCGATGTCGTCGGCCGCCCTCTGCGCACCCTCGTGCTGGTGTCGACCGCCGGGCACTGCCTCAACGACCTGCTCTACCGCGAGCGGGCCGGGCAGCTGCCGATGGATCTTCCGCTCGTGCTCAGCAACCACCACGACCTCGCAAGCCTCGCGGCCTTCTACGACGTGCCGTTCGAGGCGCACCCCGTGACGAGCCCGGGCCGCAAGCTCGCGTTCGAGCAGCGGGTGCTCGAAGTCGTCGACGAGCACGACATCGAGCTGGTCGTGCTGGCGCGCTACATGCAGATCCTCTCCCCCGACCTCTGTGCAGCCCTCGGCGGTCGCGTGATCAACATCCACCACTCGTTCCTGCCCGGGTTCAAGGGAGCCAACCCCTATCGGCAGGCGCACGCCCGCGGGGTCAAGCTCATCGGTGCGACCGCGCACTTCGTCACGAGCGACCTCGACGAGGGCCCGATCATCGAGCAGAACGTGGTGCGCGTGGATCACTCCCGCAGCGCCGCAGAGCTCGTCGCGATCGGCCAGGACGAGGAATCCCGAACCCTCACCCAGGCCGTGAAATGGTTCGCCGAGCACCGAGTGCTGCTCGACGGGGCGCGCACGATTATCTTCCGCTGACCGGGTTCCTGCGGGATGCGGGCGCTGAACTTCGCGGCTCAGGCCACGCTGGTGCGGGCGCTGAGCTTCGCGGCGACCAGCTCGGCGATCTGCACCGCGTTCAGCGCGGCACCTTTGCGCAGGTTGTCGTTGCTGATGAACAGCGCGAGTCCGCGTCCATTCGTCACGCCCTCATCCTGGCGGATGCGGCCAACATAGCTCGGGTCGTTACCTGCGGCCTGCAGAGGTGTCGGGATGTCGGTGAGCTCCACGCCCGCGGCATCCTGCAGCAATTCCTTCGCGCGCGCGACACTGAGCGGGCTCGCGAACTCCGCGTTGATCGACAGCGAGTGACCGGTGAACACGGGCACGCGCACGCAGGTGCCGCTGACCAGCAGCTCGGGCAGTTCGAGGATCTTGCGGCTCTCGTTGCGCAGCTTCTTCTCCTCGTCGGTCTCGAACGAGCCGTCGTCGACCAGGTTGCCGGCGAACGGGATGACGTCGAACGCGATCGTCTTCGGGAAAGTGGATGCCTCGGGGAACTCGACCGCGGAACCGTCGTGCACCAGACCCCGCGGATCCTGGTCTATCGCCGCCTTCGCCTGCGCATACAGCTCTTCGCCGCCCACGAGCCCCGCACCGGACACCGCCTGGTAGGTACTGATGACCAGTCGGGTAAGCCCCGCCTCGGCGTCGAGCACTTTCAGCACGGGCATGGCCGCCATCGTGGTGCAGTTCGGGTTGGCGATGATGCCACCCAGGGCGGCGTCAATCGCATGTGGGTTGACCTCGCTGACCACGAGCGGCACGTCGGGATCCATGCGGAAGGCAGACGAGTTGTCAATCACGGTCACGCCTGCTGCGGCGAACCGGGGGGCCTGGGCGCGCGAGGTGGTGGCACCGGCGGAGAAGATCGCGATGTCGAGGCCGCTCGGGTCTGCGGTGGAGGCGTCCTCCACCGTGACCTGCTCACCCGAGAATTCCAGGGTCGTGCCGGCACTGCGAGCACTCGCGAAGAAGCGGATCTCGGCAATCGGAAAGTCGCGCTCCGCGAGAAGGCGGCGCACGACGGCGCCCACCTGGCCGGTGGCGCCGACGATGCCGATTCGAACGGGGGTGCTGGTGATCATGCGCATAAGTCTCCCACGCCGGCCGCGGACGCTACGCGCCCGACGTTCGCTGTCCGCGCGCGCTCTGCGCCCGGCATTCGCTGCCCATGTCCGACTCCTGGTGTTGGCAACTCCTGCAGATCGGCTTCTGCCGAAGCTTAGAGATCGCGCCAATAGGCTGCAGCCAAATGAAGGAGAATTTCGCTCGAGTGTGTGGTGAGCCCCGGAAACCAGGGGCCCGGAGCAGGATTGTCCTTCATTTGGTCGGAAAAGACCGCACCTATTGGCGCGATCTCTCAGATCCGGATAACTCCGGGGTTGTGCATGCTGCGAGTCCGCGATCTGCGGGAGTTATGAACACGGGGCAGTGAACCTCCGCGATTCGGCGGTGCCAGGTGAAACGCGAAACCCTGGCGAGGCAGCCGTCCCGTTTGCGGGCGGCCTGGAGGGCAAGTGCACCTAGACGATGTAGCTCGTCTCGTTACACAACATCATCGGCGCCCGTCCGATAGCCGCCCGCCGCAGAGGGGGTCGTTCCGCCACGCTGGTGCTACCTGGCCCTATCCGACGGCCTTCTCCAGCAGCGCCACCAGTCGCTTCTGATCGGCGGCGTTCAACTGTGTCACGGCGAATGAGCTCGGCCAGAAATTGCCATCATCAAGGTTCGCATCCTGCTGGAAGCCGATGGTGGCGTACCTGGCCTTGAACTTCGCGGCACTCTGGAAGAAAACTATGACCTTGCCATCACCGTTGGTGTACGCCGGCATCCCGTACCACGTCTTTGCCGCCAGGGTGGTGTGCTTCGCGACCAGCCCATGCAGGGTCTCGGCCAGCTCTTGGTCTGTGCCGGACATCGCGGCGATCGCCGTGAGGCACGCGGCCTCCAGGTCGGCACCTTCCTTGGCGGCCTTCGCTTCCGCCGCTGCCGCACGCATCGCGGCTTTTTCCTCTTTGCTGAAGGTGGTGCTCATGGTCAGTTCCTTCCACAGTTCGCGGTACGGACCCCACTGTAGGCCCAACCCGCGGGGCACGCTTAGTGTCGCGACGCGGCAGGCGTGCCATGCACGCGTCCGGACTGCGATGTGGCGCGCCGGGCGTGCTCTCTAGCGGCCGGTGCCGCCGTGCACCACGGCCTCGTCGTCGCCGTCGAGTCCGAATGCGGTGTGGAGCACACGCACCGCATCGTTGACCGTATCGGCCCGGGTGATCACCGAGATTCTGATCTCGCTCGTCGAGATCATCTCGATGTTGATGCCGGCCTCGAACAGGGCCGTGAAGAGCTTCGCCGAAACACCGGCGTTCGTACGCATGCCGGCGCCCACCACTGCGAGCTTCGCGATCTGGTCGTCGTGCTGCAGCGACTGAAACCCGATGTGCTCTTTATCGGCGTTGAGGGCAGCCATCGCGGGCTGCGCATCCGATTTCGGGCAGGTGAACGAGATGTCTGTCAGCCCGGTGCTGGCGGATGACACGTTCTGCACGATCATGTCGATGTTGACGTTCGCGCGCGCGATCATGGTGAAGATCTGGGCCGCTTTGCCGGGGGTGTCGGGAACCCCGACCACCGTGATCTTCGCCTCGCTGAGGTCGGAGGCGACTCCGGTGACGATCGGCTCTTCCACGTTTTCTCCTTCAATCGGGTTGACGACGAGCGTGCCCTCGTTGTTGTTGAACGACGAGCGCACGTGCAGTGTGACCCCGTGCCGTCGGGCATATTCCACCGCGCGTATGTACAACACCTTGGCGCCGGTCGCCGCAAGCTCGAGCATTTCCTCGCTGGTGATCCTGTCGAGCTTGCGGGCGGATGCCACCACTCGAGGGTCCGCGGTGTAGATGCCATCAACATCCGTGTAGATCTCGCATACCTCGGCCCCGAGCGCCGCGGCGAGTGCCACCGCCGTGGTGTCGGAGCCCCCGCGCCCGAGGGTGGTGATGTCACCCGTGCCGCGGTTGAAGCCCTGGAACCCGGCGACGATCGCCACAGCTCCGTCGTCGAGGGCCTCGCGGACGCGCTTCGGGGAGACCTCGACGATGCGAGCGGACCCGTGCTGGGCATCCGTCACCATGCCGGCCTGGCTGCCCGTGTAACTGCGGGCTTCAACGCCGAGGCTGCGGATCGCCATCGCCAGCAGCGCCATCGAGATGCGCTCACCCGCGGTCAACAGCATGTCGAGTTCGCGCCCCGACGGCAGCGGCACGACCTGCTTTGCGAGATCGAGCAACTCATCTGTCGTATCGCCCATCGCCGAGACCACGACGACAACCTCGTTGCCTGCCTTGCGAGTCTCAACGATTCGCTTGGCAACACGCTTGATGCTTTCGGCATCGGCGACCGACGAGCCCCCGAACTTCTGGACGATGAGGCTCACGTGGTTCTCCCGGGGAAAAGAATGGCCGGTTAGGTGGCCCAGATAGCGATTCTAGCGGGGTGCCACTGGGGTTGCCGCTGTGTGACGCCAGGCTCTGTCAGGCCTCGACGTCGCGGCGACCCTCGAAGGCGCGACCGAGGGTGACCTCGTCGGCGTACTCGAGATCGCCCCCCACCGGCAGCCCGGATGCGAGCCGCGTCACGCGGAGGTTCGGGTAGACCAGCAGTCGCGTCAGGTAGGTGGCCGTCGCCTCACCCTCCAGGTTCGGATCGGTGGCAATGATAACCTCGGTCACCGAGCCGTCGGCGAGCCGACCGACCAGTTGCTTGATGCGAAGGTCGTCTGGCCCGATGCCGTCGATGGGGCTGATCGCGCCACCGAGCACGTGATAGAGACCCTTGAACTCGCGGGTGCGTTCGATGGCGACCACATCTTTGGCCTCCTCGACCACGCAGATGGTGGCGTGGGACCGGCGCGGGTCACGACAGATCGAACAGGTCTGCTGCTCGGTCACGTTGCCGCAAATGTCGCAGAAGCGCACCTTATCCCGCACATCCCGAAGCACCTCAGACAGCCGCGTCACGTCGAAACTCTGCGTTTGCAGAATGTGGAAGGCAATGCGCTGAGCGGACTTGGGGCCAATGCCGGGAAG
>NZ_JANLVV010000172.1:0-3838 GCF_031364185.1 Salinibacterium sp.
GTCTCTGCGGTTCGCGATAAGCTACCGGAGGTTCGAATCGCGTCAGCGGGTCGGTCAAGTCACGGGCTGTGGCGCAGCTTGGTAGCGCACTTGACTGGGGGTCAAGGGGTCGCAGGTTCAAATCCTGTCAGCCCGACAAAAAAGAAAGTGCCTGATCAGAAGCTATTTTTAAAAGGTCGTAAGCTAATTGAGGGTACCGGTCTTTTACCCAAAATTGCACCCCCTGAACCTCTTGACCCGATATGGTCAAGGGGTACAGGCGTTTCTAGCTGCTCATCACGGCCTCCCGAAGGTGCTTTTTCATCCGTGCTGCAGCGCTCTGCAGCGCCGTGTTGTCTCGACAGATGCGTGTCCGAGGATGTCGCTCACGACGTGAATCGGGACGCCCGCGTTCGCGAACCGGGTTGCACCCGCATGTCGCAGGTCGCGACGGCGCAGCCCCTGCAACCCCATCGATGCAACCAGCTCGTCCCAGCAGGTTGCATCACGCAATGTCGCAGTCGTGATGACTCGGCCGCGTGGCCCGCGCAACAACGGCCGGTTGCGCGCCAATTGCATCGCGAGTCGGCGCAGCACTGGCTCGAGCGGGTCGATGATGGGCACGCGGCGCGCCCGGCGGCCCTTCGGAGGCTCAATGCTGAGGCCGCCGGCACCGGGGAAGCACTGTCGTTCGATCGTGACAACCTTGTTCGGCCAATCGACGTCACCGACGATGAGCCCGCCTACCTCCGAACTGCGCGCGGCGAGGAACGCGCTGAGCATTATGTGGTCGCAGTAGCATTAATGAATCGCTGCGCAGGACTTAGCGATCCGCTCGACATCGTGGGGCGAAGGAATCAGCCTCACGTGCTGGAACTCCATGTTCGAGCGGTAACGTCTCTCAGCCCGATCGCGCATTGGATTGTGCGTGATGAGGTCATCGCGTATCGCTTCGTCGAGCACTCGCGTCAGTGCGGCGATCGTGCTCTTGAGCGTGGAACGCGAGTGGGTCTTCTCCCATGTGTCGATAGTTCGGGGTACGCGCCCGGTCGTAATCTCGCGAATACGGAGGGGGCCCAGGGTCGGAGGGACTCTGAGTTGGAGTCCGGCTCGATAACCGGCTGCAGTCGAAGTCGGATCGACGCCGCGAAGGAAACGGTCGCCAATTGAATGCGCATCGTCGGTGAGAGTGATGAGTGAGTCGATAGTGCGGCCCGAACTCGCCTGCATGAGTTTGAAGAACCCCCGGGCAGCTTCGTCATTGTCGACCGTGATTGAGCGACTCCGTCGGTTGAGCGATGAAGGTTCGGTCCAGCGGACGCGGGCGCGAATTCGGGATCCGCGCCGCAGCGTATCGACGCGGAGACGAGTTCCGGATGGTGGAAGAGAGAAGAGGAGATCAGTCATCCGATTGAGGATTTCGTCACGTCGCTGTGGAACGCAATGCTCGACAGGCAAAGTAACGCTGTGCGCGTCGTCACCCTAAGCCCTGATCTGTGCCGATGATGGGGCATGGAAGATCGACGTGACAGGCACATCTTCGTGCACTTCGATATGAACGTCTGGGTGTCGTTGGTGCGCGGCAGCTCCGAAGGTGACCGGAAATGGATGACGGCGCGCTCCGCCTTGGAAACAGCAGTCCTGGCAGGGGAATCCATCGCAAGGATATCTATCGGTGGCACCATAAATTATCGGCGTACGCAGCCGCGAGAGTCTGGCCGAGGCCAAGCGAGCGGGCAAGCAGGTGGGCTCTCCCGTCCTACTGCCCGTCGAGGTCCAGGACCGCATCGTCGCGGAGCGCGCGACCGGTCGGACGCTCGCTGTTATCCCGCAGGGGCTGAACGACGATCTCGTGCCCTACCCGGCAAGGGCAGGGGCTGCTCCCCGGTTCGGTCGTAGCGGTTCTCAGGAGGACTCGGGTCGTCTAGAAGCTGAACCCGAACTTGGCGGGCACATGGTCGGAGCGCTGGTCACCGTTAGCGTCCTCGTAGGTGACAGTGAAGTCGACGCCGAAGGCCACGCCGCCGTCTGTCGGACACCCAGCGAATCGGAGGACGCCGATTCCTGCGAGGTTGCCAAGTTCTCTCTTGAGAATGAAGGTGAAGTAGTTCGGGTCAGCGTCGATCACGACATTGTTCGTGATGCTGCCCTCTGCGCCGTTGGCGAGGACGTAGATGTCCTTGCTCGGACTCTGCTTCGGCCTGCCGATCTGCCACGTCGGCTGGACGACAGGCTTGAGCGGCTTCGGTGGCATCACGACTGTCCCAGGCAAGTCTCCACCCGCCGTCTGCGGCTGCTCATCACCGTTCTGGTCGATCCACGTAACGGTGAACGTCACCCCCTCGCGACGACCCCGTGCGGTTGGCTCGCCCCTAAGCTGCCGCCCGGTTAAGCCATCCGAGTTGTTGTCACCGAACGCGCCGGGAAAGAAGGCCTCGCCGTCGAAGGTGAAGAACCCCGGGTCTGCGTCGAGGCACACGTCACTGACCCGCCACCCCGAGTTGTTCAGGAAGTACACGTCCTCACCGAGCGGGGTGTCGGTGCTGATTCGCCACGACGGGCGAGGTGAGCGTGCTCGTTCGGCCTTGACCTCAGCGTCTCGCTTGTCGTATCCCTGCTGCACCAGCAAGTCACGCTTCACCTTGCCGTTGATGCGCCAACTCCAGACCCACTTGAATAAGCGAGCGATGCCCCGCCCAGCAGTCTTGTAGGCCGGTTTGAACTTGGGCACTCGCGAGAGCAGCGCGACGAGCGCGACCACGACTAGCCCGCCCACGATCGCGGACAGCGTGGGTGACTGGTCGATGAGTCCCAGCAGGCCGGGGTCGGGTGTGGGGGTCTCCATCAGATGAGCACCGAGATTGCGACGTCCTTGTAACCCCGGGCCACTCCACCGGTCGACAAGTTGACCACGGTAAAGCCCTGATCCCCCAGCCGCTTGACCACCACATGGGTTGCGAAGTCGTTCACGGACGTCCAGCCACCCGTGCCGTTCGGCTCGGGATAGTCGAGTGTGCTGTCCACACGACGCCACGCGGCGCTGACGCGCACTTGCTTGTTGGCGCTCTTCGGGAACTGCGCTTGAGCGCTGGCGAGGATCTGGGGTCGAGGCATGCTGCAAGACTAGTACTGTTCCAAGCTGTACTGCCCATTTTTTGTACGCATGGCGGACAATGAGACAATATGTCCTAGTCGTACTATACTTGGCCTCATGACGGACAATAAGACAATTCTCATCCTCAAGGGCAAGATCGGCTACGAGGAGGAGATCACGGCTGCCCAGGCCGCTCAGATCATCGCCTTCCTCAACACTGACGAAGGCGAGGCCCCCACGCTCGGTGCGCCAGTGCTGGCTCCCAAGTCTCCAGTCCGAGACGTGAACACCAAGTTGGTCGAGAACGCGCGCGACGCGATCCTCCGCACTGGGGCAAAGACCAACCCCGAGAAGATCGTCGCTCTTGCGGCCTACGTCCTTCAGGACGGTGGTGACACCGTGAAGGCGGACGCCATCAAGTCGCAGTTCCAGCGTGCCCGCGAGGCGGTCCCGGCCAAGTTCGCCCGCGACCTCTCGACGGCTATCACCTCCGGCTGGATCGCGGAGGGAGACGGCGGGGAGTTGTACCTGACCAAGAACGTAGAGAACCTCTTTGAGGACGGCTTCGTCTTCCCGAAGTTTGGCAGTAGCGGTAGGGCGCGCTCGACTAAGAAGACCACCACCAAGAAGACCACCACGAAGAGTGGGAAGCCTGACACCCTCGCTAACATCGATGAGTTTCACGCGGTCATGGAGGGCTACCCGCCCTACGCCAAGTTGAAGGTTCAGAAGGATCGCCTGCTCTGGATCCTCGTCTACATGCGC
>NZ_JANLVV010000151.1:0-2268 GCF_031364185.1 Salinibacterium sp.
CTGGTTGATCCGCTGCCGGGTATTTCTGATCCGGTGATTGGATGGCCGAACCCGGCGAATCCCGGCGTGCTTGCGCCCGGGCAGTCGGTGACGGGTCGGGCAACGTACGCCCTGACCCAGGCCGACGTCGACCGTGGATTCCGCGATAATACTGCCAAGGTCGCTGCCCTTGCTCCCGGTAATGTGCCGGTCACGGCCAGGACGAACACGGTCATCATCAATACGGTCAGCGCCGTGCCCGGTCTCACGGTGACCAAGACCGCGCAGAGCTCGGGAACCGCCGCCGTCAACGACACCATCACGTACACGTTCGTGGTCGAGAACACCGGCAATGTCACTCTGCGCTCTGTGCAGCTCAACGACGCGCTTCCCCGCCTGTCGCCGCTGGCCTACCAGTGGGCCCAGGGCGCCGAGGGCGTGCTCGCGCCACGCCAGACCGTGACGGCCACAGCCACCTACCTGATCGACCAGGCCGACGTCGATGCCGGCTCCGTGATCAACACCGCGAACGCCTCGGGTACGACGCCGGGACTTATCGCGTACACCGGACCGGAGGCCGTGCACACTCAGCCGACGCAACAGGTGGTGCCGAGCATCCTGGTCACAAAGACGGCAAGCCTTCCAGTGGGGGCCGTTGGCGTTGCCGGCGAGATCGTGACGTTCGCATACACGCTGAAGAACACCGGCAATGTCACGCTCACCGCTGTCGAACTGCTCGATCGCCTCGGCGGGACCAGCGCACCCACGTACCTGTGGCCGGGCGTGGCGTTCACCCTCCTTCCCGGCGAGACGGTCACCGCGACATCCACTCATCCACTCACCCAGGGCGAGGTCAATGCCGGCGGAGTCTCGAGTGCTGTCGACGGCACGGGCCTGCCACCGCGCGGTGCTGTCGTTACCGGCAGCGCGACCGCCGGTGTCACGGTCGCGGCTCGACCCGACATGGCCGTCACGAAATCTGGCACGACGACGGGCGCTGGCAATGCCGGTGACAGCATCAATTACCAGTTCACCATCAAGAACACTGGCAACGTCACCCTGTCGCTGGTCGATCTCGTCGATGCTCTTCTCGGGGTCAGCACCCCCACCGTGACCTGGCCGCGTGTGAGCGAGCCGGGCATCCTGCAACCGGGAGAGGTCGCGACGGCCACGGCCAGCTACCTGATTACTCAGCAGGATGTCGACTCTGGCTCGGTCACCAACGTCGCGACAGCCACCGGTAAGCCGCCCGTGGGTGACAAGATTGCGGTCAGTTCGCCGCTACAGAACACCACGGTTGCCCTTGCGAATCCGTCCCTAGTCACGGCGAAGTTTGGCGCTCTTGCTGCGGGCGAGACCGGCAGCGTCGGCGACATCGTGGAGTACCGGTTCACGATCACCAATAACGGCAACGTGACGGTATCCGGGATCGCGCTTGGCGATCCGCTTCCCGGCCTGACCACTCCCGACGTGCGCTGGCCGGGCGCCGCCGGGGTACTCGCGCCACGGCAGACCGCGACCGCCACCGCGACCTACGCTCTCACGCAGGCCGATGTCGACAGGGGCTCCGTGACCAACACGGCGACCTCGACCGGGACGTCTCCGGGCAACGCGCCGGTCACGAGCACGTCGAACCCGGTCGAAATAGTCACCGAGGCTGCGGCTCCCGCCTTCAGTGTCACAAAGTCGGGCGTGCTGCCCGCCGGAAGTACCGGCGAGGTCGGTGACGTTGTCGAGTTCACCATCGGCCTCACCAATGATGGCAACCAGACCCTCAGTACTGTGACCCTTGACGACAGTCTGGTGGGGCTCAGCAGCCTGAATTACACCTGGCCGACCGCGACCGCGGGTCTGCTGAAGCCTGGTGAGAAGGTGATCGCCACCGCTACCTACGCACTTACGCAGGCTGATATCGACGCGGGATCCCTTGTCAACACCGCGACCGGAACCGCAAATTCCCCGACCGGAGCTGTGCCCGCCCAACCCGAGCACTCCGCCACGGGGACGGTTCCCATTCCGCGGTCGCCGTCGCTGTCTGCGGTGAAGACGGGCATCCTTCGTGCCGGTGATATCGGCCAGGTTGGTGACATCATCGATTATGCGGTGACGGTCACGAACACGGGCAATGTGACGGTGACGCAGGGTCGACTGGTTGATCCGCTGCCGGGTATTTCTGATCCGGTGATTGGATGGCCGAACCCGGCGAATCCCGGCGTGCTTGCGCCCGGGCAGTCGGTGACGGGTCGGGCAACGTACGCCCTGACCCAGGCCGACGTCGACCGTGGATTC
>NZ_JANLVV010000192.1:0-1891 GCF_031364185.1 Salinibacterium sp.
AACGGCAGCGCGGGCGCACCGTCGAGCCCGAGCTCGGCCATCGTCTCGTCGGCGATGAGGGTGGTGCCGTGCCGTGCTGCGAGGCCAAGCACCCGCTGCTTCAGGTCGACCGACATCGACACTCCGGTGGGGTTGTGGTTGTCGGGCATGAGATAACCCAGCGACGGACTGGTGCGCTGGATCGCCTGCTCGAGCCCGATCTCATCCCAGCCGCCCTCCGCGGTGACGCTCACCGGCACGATTCGAGCCCCTGCCGCCTTCAGGGAGTCGAGGGCGTGCGGATAGGTCGGGTTCTCGATCAGTGCCCTGTCCCCGCGCGCCATGATCGTGCGGGCCACGAGTGAGATCGCATGTTGGGCTCCGATCGAGACCATGATCTGGTCGGCAGTAGTCGGCAGCCCCCTCGCGGTGTAGCGATCGGCCAGCGCCTCTCGAAGCGCCGGGATGCCGACCGGGTCGAATCCGGAGTCGGCAAGGTAGGTGGGCAGCTGCTCGACGGCGAGCTGTGCTGCCGGGACGATTCCTGGGATCGCGGGCAGGGTCGCCTTGCTGAAGTCGAGGTAGCCCGGCTGCGACTCCGTCTGCCCGGGAACCCGGAACGGAAGCTGGACGATGCTGCCGGATCCGCGCTGGCTGAGGAGGTAGCCCGCCTCACGTAATTCCGCATAGGCCGCGGTCACGGTGGTGCGGCTCACCTGCAGTTGGGCCGCGAGCTCGCGCTCGGCCGGAAGCCGCGTGCCAGCCGAGACCCTGCCGTCGAGGGCAAGCAGGCGGATGCGGCCCGCGAGAGAAGAGTAGGCGACTCCGCCATCCCGCCACCCCGTAAGAAGAGGGGCCAAAGCGCGAGCTGATACCAGGTTCATAATGCCAATATACAGAATTGGCATCTTGCTCGCAGTCCAATTAGCTCTTTGAATGGTGGGGTGGCTCGTCGACTTATACAACTCGCTCTGGGGCTCTTTCTCTATGGGTTCGCCATCGCGATGATGCTTCGGGGCGCCCTCGGAGCCTCGCCGTGGGATGTGCTCAGCCAGGGAGTTGTTCTCCGCAGCGGTCTGAACTTCGCCGTCGTGACCATCGCGATCGGGGCGTTGGTGCTTCTACTGTGGATTCCCATCCGCCAAAAGCCCGGCATTGGCACGGTGGCGAACGTGCTCCTGATTGGCCCGTCCATCGAGGTTGGACTGTGGATGCTGCCACAGACCGAGGCTCTGTGGGCGCGAATCCTGTTGCTCGCGGGCGGCCTGGCCGTGCTGGCCATCGCCACGGGGCTGTACATCGGGGCGCGATTCGGCCCCGGCCCTCGCGATGGACTGATGACGGGCATCCATCGCCGCACAGGCCTGCCGATCTGGGTCGTACGCACCTCGATCGAGGTGATCGTGCTGGCCGTGGGGTGGCTGCTTGGCGGCACGGTCGGTGTCGGTACTCTCGCGTTCGCGTTGCTCATCGGGCCGATGGTGGGCGTGACCCTGCCCCTGCTGCGGGTGCCGGGTGGGCCCGCGGTTGCTGCCGGCGCGCCCGCCACCACCGCGCCGCGCCGCACCGTCGCCGCGCCCGCGTCACCTGCGCCGGTCGCTCAGCCTTCGGAAATTCAGGAAGCGGGCTCCACCCCGGCTCATCCCACGCCGAAAACGCCCCGTGGAGGCGCGATCTCCTGAGTTTCCGAAAGCTGCGGCGCTCCCGCCGGCAGCTCACATGCTCAGTCAGTCGCGCGAGCTCGCGAGCATGCCCGGCAAGAGTTCACTGAACCGCACGGACCAATCCCCGTCGACCCCAAGCCAGAGTGCAGTAACGGCCCTCTATCGCCGGAGGACAGGGCCACGACTGCACTCTCAGTTGCGGCGAGTGCAGCGACGCGGTAGCGCGGCCATGCGCGCCGAACTGCGCA
>NZ_JANLVV010000154.1:0-7546 GCF_031364185.1 Salinibacterium sp.
CTGGTTGATCCGCTGCCGGGTATTTCTGATCCGGTGATTGGATGGCCGAACCCGGCGAATCCCGGCGTGCTTGCGCCCGGGCAGTCGGTGACGGGTCGGGCAACGTACGCCCTGACCCAGGCCGACGTCGACCGTGGATTCATTTCGAATATTGCGGATGTTGCGGCTCTGGCTCCCGGTAATGTGCCGGTCACGGCGACTACCAACGAAATCATTGTCACCACCGTCAGCGCGGTGAGGCAGTTGCAGCTCGTGAAGGTCGGAACGGCCACCGGAGTCGGCGGGCCAGGCGACCTGGTCAACTACCGGTTCACGGCCCGCAACACCGGCAACGTCACCCTGACCGCGGTGGGCATCGCCGATACGCTGCCCGGTCTCTCGGCGCTGAGCTATGGCGCCTGGCCTGATCCGGCGAACCCCGGAGTGCTGGCGCCCGGCCAGTTCGTTGTCGCGACCGCCGACTACCTTCTTGGCCAGGGCGATGTCGACACCGGCTCTGTGACCAACACCGCCTCGGCCATCGGAAGCCCTCCGAACGGCGCGGCACCGGTCACCACGCTCTCCAACCAGAGCATTGTGACTACCGTCAAGGCGGCGCCCGCCGTCTCTATTACCAACCGCGGTGAGCTCGCTCCCGGCGCGACCGGCAGGGCTGGCGACATCGTCAACTGGACCTATGTCTTCACCAACGATGGCAACGTCAGCCTCACCGGTGTCGCGCTTGCGGACGCCGTAAGCGGTGTCGGCGCTCCCGCTTACACCTGGGCCGGAACCATCGGCACTCTCGCACCAGGCCAGTCTGTGACCGGTCGTGCGCAATACACGTTGACGCAGGGCGATGTCGACTCCGGTTCGGTTTCGAGCCTGGTCACGGGAACCGGGCAGGTACCCTCCGGGGGTGCACCCGCGACCGCATCGGCACCAGCCACGGTAGCGATCACTCCGAATCCCGCGCTCGTTCTGGTAAAAGCGCAGTCGCTGGTGGTGGCCGGCCAGAACGGTGAAGGCGACCTCGTCACGTACGACTTTGAGATCACGAACTCCGGTAGCGTGACGCTCACCGAGGTCACGATCGTCGACGCATTACCCGCAGTCGGCGCCATCGGCTACATCTGGCCAGGCGTAGATGGCGTGTTGCGCCCCGGGCAGAGCGCCACCGCGACCGCCAGCTACCGGCTGAGCCAGGATGATGTCGACCGCGGATTTGTCGATAACCGGGCCACGGTGACGGGCCTGCCGCCGACCGGACCCGCTGCGAGCGCCGATTCAAACACCGTCACCACGGTCACCGAAAACCAGGTGCCCTCGATCGCCACGGCCAAGTCCGGGTCATATCGCTCGGGCTCGGGAGAGGTCGGATCGGTCATCGGGTATCGCTTCGAGATCACCAACACCGGCAATGTGACCCTGAACCTTATTGCTCTGCGCGAAGCTCTTGCCGGGGTGTCGAGGCCCGTCATTACGTTCCCGTCGGCCTCGGGCATCCTCGGCCCGGGGGATACCGCCATCGGCACGGCCACCTACACCGTCACCCAGGCCGACGTCGACCGGGGTTCGATCTCAAACCAGGCCACCGCAACGGGCACATCACCGCGCGGAGTGGTCGTCACCGGCCCGTCCAACACCTCGGTGATCTCTACCGCACCGGGCGCTCCCGCTATCACGACCACGCATACGGCGGCGCTCGCTCCAGGGGCTGCCGGTGTGCTCGGTGACCGGGTCGACTACACCTTCGAGATCACCAACTCCGGCAACCAGTCCCTCAACGGCGTGACGCTCGCGAACACTCTCACCGACCTGTCGGGCTTCACTTACACCTGGCCTGCCGCTGCGGGAGTCCTGCTTCCCGGTCAAAAGGTATCCATCACTGCCAGCCGCGCGGTCACCCAGGCCGATATCGACGCCGGGCGCATCCTGAATATCGCGACGGGTAGCGGCAACTCGCCATCCACAATTGCGGTGACGGATGACTCGCCGCAGACCGTCATCACGCTGGCGGCGGCACTCGGAGCCCTGTCGATCACCAAGAGTGGGACCCCCGCGGGTGGGGCGGTCGGTGACACGGTGACGTACACCTTCGTGGTGAAGAACACCGGACCCGTGACGGTCACCGACCTCGCCATCTCCGACCCGAAGCTCGGCACCGCACCCATCACCTACGGCACCTGGCCTGCAACGGCAGGTACCCTCGCCCCGGGCGCCGAGGTCAGCGCGACTGCGGAGTACGTCATCACGCAGACCGATGTCGATTCCGGGGCCGTGCGCAATACGGCATCGGTGTCGGGCAACGGAGCGCGCGGAGGCGTCGTGTCGAAGGCATCCAACGCCTCGGTCGTGGCGACGGTGCTGGGCTCGCCGGGCATCACCCTCACCAAGACTCAGCCGCTCGCCGCGGGAGCGGCGGGTCGCGCCGGAGACGCCGTCAATTTCTCGTACACCGTGACCAATGACGGGAACGTAACGCTCACGGGTGTCACGATCGCCGACCCACAGTCCGGACTGGGCACTCTGGTCTACGTTTGGCCGAATCCCGCGCTCCCTGGAACGCTACTGCCGGGCGAAAGCGCGACGGCGACCGTCGTCTACCTTCTGACACAGTCCGACGTCGATGCCGGGGGCATCGCCTCCACGGCGACCGCCAGCGGCACCGCGGAGTCGACCACTGTCACCTCGCAGGCCGCGGGCAGCACTCCGGTGGCGGCGAACCCGGCGATGACCATCGCCAAGAGCCACAGTGTCGAGACGTTCCTGCAGCAGGGTGGCGGCATCCTGTATCGCATCGCCGTCACTAACACGGGAAACGTCACGATGACCGGCGTCACCATCACTGACCCGAAGCCGGGTCTGACCCCGCTCGCGACCTCGTGGCCGGGTGCCCCGGGCACCCTCACGCCCGGGCAGGTCGCCGTGGCCACCGCACGTTATGTGCTCACCCAGGCCGATGTGGATGCCGGCACTCTCGGCAACACCGCAGCGGTCACGGGAGCGGCGCCCGGCGGGCGGGAGGTCAGCGAGACAACGACGCACGACATCGCCATCCCCAGAGTCGCCGCGATCGCGCTGACCATGGACATCTCTCTCGCACCGGGTGCCACCGGTGCCACGGGCGACCGGCTCTTCTTCCGTCATCTGGCAAGGAACAGCGGCACCGAAACGCTGCGCGGAGTGACCATTTCGGACCTCTACCCTGGACTCAGCGACCTCGAGTACGCCTGGCCGGGTGACCCGGGCGTGCTGCTGCCGGGACAGTCGGTCGTGGCCACAGGAACCGTCGTCATCACTGCGGCGATGGTGGGGAGCACCGTGTCATCCACGGCCACAGTATCGGCGATTGCCGCCTCGACATCGATCGTGGTGAGAGCGGCAGCCGCAGACACCATCGTGCTGCCGACCCTTGCGGTTCCTCGGATACCCGGATTGCCGAACACGGGGAGCGCGCCCCTCATCCCGAGTGCCTTTGCGTTGCTTCTCATCCTCGCCGGACTAGTGTTGACGGTCGGCGCCCGCCGCCGAGCACGACGAGCCACCTTCGACGTCTGAAAGGCGAACCTATGAATCATTCCCGCCTGGCCGCCACAGCCGCGGCCCTCATGGTGAGCGCGCTCGCCCTCACCGGGTGCGTCGGGGGCGCCGCGCCGAAGCCCACCCCGACGGCAACAGCCACCGCGCAACAGCCCGGGATCACCGACATCATCGATACCCCCGGATCAGGAGCAGGGCTCGAAGGGGCACTCTCTGATTCGGAGGTGACGACCTGCGAGCTCGCCTCCGGCGCCTGGACCGTGGCGGGAACCCTCACCAACTCCAGTGCGGTAGCCGCAAACTACCGCGTGTACGTCTCACTGCTCGCCGCCGACGGCGATACCCGCGCGCTTACCCAGGTGAACGTGAACGGTGTCGAACCCTCCCTATCGAGCCCCTGGACCACCGAGATCGCCGTCGCGGACGAGGCACTCAGCTGCGTGCTTCGAGTTGAGCGCTATCCGGTGAGTCCGCCGCCCACTGAGGAGACGGCCCCGCCCGAAGAGGGCTGATCCGGCATAGTGCCGTCGCCCCGACGCGCCGATAGAATGGGGCGTAATCCCGTTCTCTACGAGAGGCCTCACCGTGCCAGCAATCGTCATCATCGGCGCCCAGTGGGGCGACGAAGGTAAAGGCAAAGCCACCGACCTGCTGGCCGAACGCACCGACTACGTTGTCAAGTTCAACGGTGGCAATAACGCCGGGCACACCGTCGTTGTCGGCGACCAGAAGTATGCGCTGCACCTGCTGCCCTCCGGCATCCTGACCGAGGGAGTCATCCCCGTCATCGGCAACGGTGTCGTCGTCGACATCGAGGTGCTATTCGACGAACTGACGGCGTTGTCGTCACGGGGTGTCGACGTGTCCAGGCTCAAGCTGAGCGCCAACGCGCATGTGATTACGCAGTACCACCGCACGCTCGACAAGGTGACCGAGCGTTTTTTGGGCAAGCGCCAGATCGGCACCACCGGTCGGGGGATCGGGCCCGCGTATGCCGACAAGATCAACCGGGTGGGCATCCGGATTCAGGATCTGTTCGACGAAAACATCCTGCGCCAGAAGGTGGAGGGTGCGCTGCACGCCAAAAACCACCTGCTCGTGAAGATCTACAACCGGCGGGCCATCGCCGTCGACGAGGTGGTTGAAGACCTGCTCAGCTACGTGGAGCGGCTGCGCCCCATGGTCGCCGACACGGGCCTGCTGCTGAACCAGGCGTTGGACGCGGGCAAGACCGTTGTCTTCGAGGGTGGGCAGGCGACGATGCTGGATGTCGACCACGGCACCTACCCGTTCGTCACCTCATCCAACTCCACCAGCGGCGGTGCCGCCACCGGCTCCGGAGTCGCACCGAACCGACTCGAGCGTGTCATCGGCATCGTGAAGGCGTACACGACACGGGTCGGCTCGGGCCCGTTCCCGACCGAGCTGCACGACGAATCCGGGGAGTGGTTGCGCTCGCGCGGCTTCGAGTTCGGCACCACCACCGGACGCCCGCGGCGCACCGGCTGGTACGACGCCCCCATTGCGCGCTACTCGGCGCGGGTCAACGGCGTCACCGACTTCGTCATCACCAAACTCGACGTGCTCACCGGGCTGAAGACGATCCCCGTCTGCATCGCCTACGAGGTCGACGGCGTGCGGATGGAAGAGGTGCCCGTGTCACAGTCGGACTTCCACCACGCGGTGCCGATCTACGAAGAGTTCCCGGGCTGGGATGACGACATCACCGGTGCCCGCAGCTTCGAGGACCTGCCTGTTAACGCCCAGGACTACGTGCTCGCCATCGAGGCGATCAGCGGATCCCGCATCTCCGCCATCGGCGTCGGCCCTGATCGCGAGGCGATCATCACCCGCCACGACCTCCTCGGCCCGCTGTAGCGGTCTGGCGAGCATTCGCGGCCAGCGGTCACAGCGGCACACCCGGCATACTGGGGGGATGCCAGCCCAGCGCCCTGCTCCTCGCGTGATCGAGGGCAGCATCATCCACCTTTCGTCCCTTGCCGACGACGATTTCCCCGCACTGTTCCGCGCGATCGGCCACCCAGAGGTGTTCCAGGGCGGCTATGGCGGCGGGCCGGCGGGCCTGCCCGCGACGGAGGCGGAGTTCATCGACTTCGCGCGCAACTGCTACGACCGCGCCGCGAATAACGTGTATGGAGTCTGGCTGAATAACGGCACCATGATCGGCACCTCCACGCTTGGCGACTTCGACGAAACCAGGGAGCGCGCCCACATTGGCTGGACGGCATACTCGCCGTCCGTGTGGGGCACCGGCGTGAACCCCGAAACGAAGCTGCTGATGCTCGACGAGGCGTTCGACGCCGGCTTCGGCAGGGTCAAGTTGCAGGCGGATGCTCTGAATTCCCGCTCGCGGGCTGCCATCGCTAAACTCGGCGCCCGGTTCGAGGGCGTCGTTCGACGTGATCAACTCCGCGCCGACGGAACGTGGCGTGATGCCGCCGTCTATTCGGTGATCGTGGATGAATGGCCCGCAGTCCGCGCAGGGCTCGAGGCGCGCGTGGCGGCGTTCGCCGGGTGACCTGCGCTCTCGCTGCGGCGTGAGTCGGAACCACCTGGCCGGCATCCGGCGCTAGATTTGACGCCATGAGCATCTCAGGCCCACCATTCGAGTCTTCGACCGAGCTCACGGAGCTGCGGCGCAGCATCGACAACATCGACGCCGCACTGATCCACCTCCTGGCAGAGCGCTTCAAGTTCACCCAGGCCGTGGGTCGATTGAAGGCCACGACCGGGCTGCCCGCCTCCGATCCTGATCGCGAGAAAGTGCAGATCGCACGGCTCAGGGCGCTGGCCGAGGAGGCGCATCTCGACCCTGCGTTTGCGGAGAAGTTTCTCAACTTCATCGTCGCCGAGGTCATCCATCACCACGAACAGATCGCGTCCACCGGTGCGATCGACACGCTGCAGTAGCGTTCCGGACGTTCACCCAGCGATCCCGCGTAACCTCGAAGCATGACCTGGAATCCGCGCCACCCACCCCGCCAGGATGGCCGCACCTTCGTCGTCACGGGCGGCAATGCCGGTCTCGGCTACTTCACCGCGGAGCAACTCGCCCGCTCCGGTGCCCATGTGGTACTCGCCACGCGCAACGCGGCGCGGGCGGATGTCGCGGCCTCGTCTATTCGCGGGAACGTGGCAGGGGCATCCATCAATACCCTCAACGTCGATGTTGCCTCGCTCGACTCGGTGCGAAATGCCGGCGCGCGGCTTGCCGACTATGGGCGGCTCGACGGGCTCATCCTGAACGCCGGGGCGACCACCGGTTCTGGCGCTCGGCAGGAGTCGGTTGACGGGTTCGAGCTGACCATGGCGACCAATTTCATTGGCCACTTTGCGCTGACCGCCCTCGCCTGGCCAGCCCTGACCCGCACGGCAGGCAGTCGAGTCGTCGGCCTCGGCAGCCTCGCCACACTGATGGTTCGCCCGCACGCCGGCAACATGCAAAGCCTGCGAAGCTACAACTTCTTCCGTGCGTACGCCTTCTCGAAGCACGCCATGCACGGATTCATCCTCGAATTGGATCGCCGGGTTCGGGAGTCGGCAGTGGATGTCTCGGCTCTGCTTGCGCATCCTGGCTACGCCATCGACTCGCGTACCCTGCTGCGCCCCGGCATCGCCGAATTCACGCCGCTGGAGCGGGCCGCGGGCATCTTCGCGGTTGGCACGCAGGGCAAGAACCGGGGAGCCGCGCCCACCGTGCGGGCCGCCCTCGACCCCTCAGTGAGCAGCGGCGACTTCGTCGGACCCCAGCACCTCACGCAGGGCCGCCCCACATTGCAGCGCCCCACCGGCACCAGCGCCTCGCGGGAGTTCGGCGGCCACGTCTGGGCCCTCGCCGAAGAGTGGACGGGCCTCGAGTTCGACGTGTGACCCAGCTCTGCGGCCCGGCCCGCGTGGGGAGTTGCGCGCCGCCCGCGGCGCGCGCGCCCCGGCGGCACGGTGCCCCCAGCGCGGGCCCTCAAAGGGCGCGATAACCCCACCAGGGGTCTGCGCCCCCAATGGC
>NZ_JANLVV010000198.1:0-20819 GCF_031364185.1 Salinibacterium sp.
CTCGCATGGGCGATACGCGTCTCGTCGATGAGCTGGAGGTAATGGGTGCGCACCGACTCCGTGGTGCGTGCAGTCGTTAGATCGACCTGCTCCGAGACCCGCTGGGGCACGCGGCTCGCCCGCGTCGAGACGAACAGGAACACGTACCACGCGGCCACCGCGAGTAGCAGCGCACATCCGATGATGCCCCACAAAGGCTGGTATGGCACCGGGGGCAAGAACTCGCTACCGTCTGGCATGTTTATGCGCCTCCAGCAACCGGAACAGCCCGGGGACTACTCCGGCTGAAGAAGTGATCCGGCGGCTCGAGATCGTGAGGCTGTCGAACAGCTCTTCCGATGTCACGGCTGCCGCGGTGATCGTGCTTCCAAACGCGACCCTGAGCGCCGCGTCCTCCCGCACAAAACTCGGCAGCTGCACAGAATCCGCCACGTCGTACATCCCGCTGCCCGCCCAGTCCGATCGCATGAGGTCCGCGTCAGCGATGGTAAGCCACAGTATCTCGTGCTGAACGGAGAGCCGTTTTACGAGTCGCTGTTCGGCTGCCGTAATGGGCCGGTCGTCCGCGATCACCATCACGATCATCCTGCGCCGAAACGTGCGCGCGACATACCCAAGCTGGTTGGCCAGATTACTCGCCTCGCCGCCGAGACTGGTCGATGAGTGGATGCGCTGCAACACACGCTCGAGGTGCGATTCCGTCAGCTCCGGGGCCATGAAGTGGGTGGACTCGGTCGTGCCGGTGACCAAAGCGACCCTGTCTCCATGGCGAATGGCGATGTAGCCGGCCGTGCCCGCCGCGAGAATTGCGAGGTCGCGTTTGACTTCCCCACTCTCGGCGAGCGCGGCCATGTCGCGGCCGGTATCGACCACCAACACCAACGTGTGCTTGCGGGAGGCAATATAGCGTTTGGTGAGCGGCGAGCCGTGGCGGGCCGTGGCCTTCCAGTCGATGTCTTTGAGCTCGTCGCCGGGAACGTACGGGCGAAGGTCGTCAAAATCCATGCTGCGGCCGTGGAAGACGGAGCGATACTCGCCCTCGATCAGTCCGCGCACTTTCCGATGCGCATGAATCGACAGCTTTGTCTTGACACGCCTCAGGAGGCTATCCACGTTGCGCTCGCCGCTCACCACTCAGGGCGCCTTCACCGACTCGAAGATTGCGTCGATGACCATCTCGGGCGAGATATTGTCGGCAATCGCTTCGAAGTTCAGGATGATGCGGTGCCTCAGTACGACGTGCCTGAGCTCTTTGACATCCTCCGGTATCACATGGTCGCGACCCTGCAACAGCGCCAAAGCCCGCGCCGCCCGGCTGAACGCGATGCTCGCCCTCGGGCTCGCGCCATACTCAATGCCGTCCGCCAGTACCTGCGAGATGTAGGTGGAGGCATGGCGCGTGATGTACACAGCAGAGACGATGTAATTGACGATGGATGCGTCGATGAAGACGTTCCTGACCGCACCCTGCAGAAATAGCACGTCGTCGATGGTGACCGACGGGCCTGGCGGTGCATCCTTCTCGTACACCCCCGCATCGATCCTGCCGATAATCTCGATTTCTTCGGCGAATTCGGGGTAGTCGAGCACCTCCTTGAGCAGGAATCGATCCAGTTGGGCCTCGGGCAGGTGATACGTGCCCTCCTGCTCGATCGGGTTCTGCGTGGCCAGGACGAGAAACGGCGTCGGCAGCGGGTAGACAGTGCCCCCGATCGATGTCTGGCGTTCCTGCATGGCCTCGAGCATCGCACTCTGGGTTTTCGCACTCGAGCGGTTGATTTCGTCGAGCAGTACGAAGTTGGCATGCACGGGGCCAAGCTGTGTCTCAAAAACCTGGCGGGTGTAGTCGAAGATCTGGGTTCCGATGATGTCGCTGGGCAACAGATCGGGGGTGCACTGGATGCGTGTGAACGAACCATTGACCGCATCGGAGATGGCCTGGGCCGCCGTCGTCTTGGCAAGCCCCGGCACGCTCTCCAGCAGCACGTGACCGCCCGTGAGAAGGCCTATGAGGAGGCTTCGCTTCAGGCTCGACTGCCCCACCACTTTGGCGGCAAAGGCGTCGCCGATCGTCGTCAGGAGTGCCTGCGCACGGGCCAGGTCGGCGGCCGGCAGGGTGCTGGTCATCCCTGTGCCACCAGGGCGGCACCCAACTCGTCGATGCCCACGGTGATGCGCTCGCCACTGGCGCGGTTCCACAGTTCGACGTTGCCCTCGGCCGCGTCGCGACCGACGACGACGATGAGGGGAACACCGAGCAGTTCCGCATCGCCGAATTTGACGCCGGGCGAGACTTTCGGCCGGTCGTCGAACAGCACGTCGAATCCACTGGCCTCAAGTGTTCCGACCAGCACTTCACCGATCGCCATGACGCTGGCATCCTTGCCCGCGACCACCACATGCACGTCGAACGGAGAAACGTTCTTCGGCCAGATGAGCCCCTTGCCATCGTTGTTACTCTCTGCGATCACCGCCAGGATGCGGGTCACGCCGATGCCGTACGAGCCCATCGTGACGGTGACGAGTTTGCCATTCTCGTCGAGTACTTTCAGCCCGAGAGCCTCGGCATACTTGCGCCCCAGCTGGAATACATGGCCGATCTCCATACCGCGCGCCAGCTCGACCGGTCCGGAGCCGTCGGGGGCAGGGTCCCCCGCGAGGACCGAAGCGACTTCGACAATTCCGTCGCCGGCGAAGTCACGACCCGCGACCAGCCCAAACACGTGCCTGCCGTGTTCGTTGGCGCCCGTAATCCAGCCCGTGCCATCAGACACCCTCGGGTCGAGCAGGAATCTAATGCCCGTCGTGGACCTGGCCGCTTCGCCGTCGGCGGTGCCACCGAGCACCGCTCCCCGCTCGGTCCAGGGGCCGATGTAGCCCTTCACGAGGCCGGGATGCTTCGCAAAATCCGCCTCGTTGGCGGCGTCGACAGCGGCGGGAGCAAAAGCCACCTCCGCGCGCTTGAGGTCGACATCCCGGTCACCGGGCAGCCCGACGACCACGATTTCCCGGGTTCCGTCAAGCGCCGTAAGCGCAAGGACGATGTTTTTAAGGGTGTCCGCCGCCGTCCAGGCACGACCATCCGGTCTCGGATGCCTGCGGTTCGCCACGTCAACCAGCGTCGCGATCGTGGGGGTATCCGGGGTGTCGAGCACCTCGGCCGGGGTGAGGCTCTCGAACGATCGCGCCGCTGGAGCGGGTGTGGTGAACGCCTCGACATTAGCCGCATATCCTTCCGCCGAGCGCACGAAAGTATCTTCACCAACCGGCGTGGGGTGCAGGAACTCCTCGCTTTTCGAGCCGCCCATCGCGCCGGCGTCGGCTTTCACGATCACGTATTCGAGACCGAGGCGCTGGAAGATACGCTCATAAGCATCCCGATGCTGTTGGTATGACACATCCAGACCGGCATCGGTGTAGTCGAACGAGTAGCTGTCTTTCATGGTGAACTCGCGACCGCGCAGCAGCCCGGCACGGGGGCGAGCCTCGTCACGGTATTTATCCTGGATCTGGTAGAGCGCCAACGGCAGGTCTTTATAGCTCGAGTACAGATCTTTCACGAGAAGTGTGAAAACCTCCTCGTGCGTCGGGGCCAGCAGGTAGTCCGCACCCTTACGGTCTTTCAGCCGAAAGAGGCCGTCGCCATACTCGGTCCAGCGATTGGTCGTCTCGTATGGCTCGCGCGGAAGAAGCCCGGGAAACAACACCTCCTGGGCGCCGAATGCCTCAAGCTCCTCCCGGATGATCGATTCGATCTTGCGTCGCACCTTCAGGCCGAGGGGCAGCCAGGCGAACACCCCAGGGGCCTGCCGACGAATGTAGCCCGCGCGCACCAGCAGTCGATGGCTGGCGACCTCAGCATCGACGGGATCTTCGCGGAGGGTACGGACAAAAAGCTGCGAAAGGCGAGTAGACACCAGCCCACTTTACCGGCGCGCACACCGACCACCTCAACTGCACCTGAGCTGTGTCTGGGGGGCTTTCCCCGGCGCGATCAGCTGGTCGTGACCAGTGGCGCGCCCACGGCTCCCGGCGGCATCTCGGCCGCGAGCCGATTGGCCTCCTCGATGAGGGTGGCGACGATGTCGGCCTCCGGGACCGTCTTGATGACCTCGCCCTTGACGAAGATCTGGCCCCGTCCGTTACCGCTGGCAACGCCGAGGTCGGCCTCACGGGCTTCCCCTGGGCCATTCACGACGCATCCCATCACCGCAACACGCAGGGGAACGGTCATCTTCTCAAGCCCGGCCGTGACATCGTTGGCGAGCTGGTACACGTCGACCTGTGCGCGCCCGCAACTCGGACACGACACGATCTCGAGCTTTCGTTCGCGGAGGTTGAGCGACTGCAGGATCTGCAGGCCCACCTTCACTTCCTGCACGGGCGGGGCCGAAAGCGAGACCCGGATAGTGTCGCCGATCCCCTCAGACAGCAGGATGCCGAATGCCGTTGCGCTCTTGATCGTGCCCTGGAATTCGGGGCCGGCTTCGGTCACGCCGAGGTGAAGCGGCCAGTCACCGCGCTCGGCGAGCTGTCGGTAGGCCTTGACCATGATCACCGGATCGTTGTGCTTGACCGAAATCTTGAAGTCGTGGAAGTCGTGTTCCTCAAACAGGCCCGCCTCCCACACGGCACTCTCGACGAGAGCCTCCGGGGTGGCCTTGCCATATTTTTGCAGGATGCTCGGCTCGAGGGATCCCGCATTGACGCCGATCCTGATGCTCACCCCGGCGGCCTTGGCGGCCGCCGCGATCTTGCCCACCTGATCGTCGAACTTGCGGATGTTCCCGGGGTTGACGCGCACCGCGCCGACACCCGCGTCGATCGCCGTGAACACATAGCGCGGCTGAAAATGGATGTCAGCGATCACCGGAAGCTGGCTCTTGGCCGCAATGATGTGCAGCACATCGGCGTCGTCCTGATGGGGAACGGCGACGCGCACGATGTCACACCCGGTGGCCGTGAGTTCGGCAATTTGTTGCAGAGTCGCGTTGATGTTGGTGGTCTGCGTCGTTGTCATGGACTGGACGCTCACCTGGGAGTCACTGCCGACTCCCACCTTGCCCACCATGATCTGACGGGTCTTGCGACGGGGAGTGAGGACTTCGGGAACCTTCGGCATACCGAGATTGATTGCTGGCACCAGGCCAGCTTACGCGGGCGCGGTCGTCACACGGGGGGCTTGCGCCGACGGCGAACGGGCTCCAGACACCTTGCCTAGAGAATTGAGATCGGCTTGACGATGTCTGCGTAGATCAGGATTGCGCTCATCACGATAAGGAGCGAGGCAACGACGAAAGTAAGGGGAATGATCTTTGCCGTATCGACCGGACCTGGATCCTTTCTGCCGAACAGCTTCGCGAGAAACCGGCGGATGCCCTCGAACAGCGCACCCGCGACATGCCCGCCATCCAGCGGCATCAAGGGCACGAGGTTGAAGACCATCAGGGCGACGTTCAACGAGGCGACCAGCCCTACCAGTGCAGAGGCACGCTCGATGATCGGAATGGTATTCAGGCTCGTGATCTCGCCGGCAAGTCGCCCCACGCCGACGACGCTGATCGGGCCATTGGGGTCACGCTCATCGGGTCCGAATGCCGCGTTGACGACGTCGATCATGCGTTGCGGTAGGTTCAGGATGAGGTGGGCCACCCGCGAGATATTGTCACCGACCGCAGGCAGCACGGCCGTGATGGGCTGCTGCACCACCTCGGTGGCCGAGCCGATCCCGAGAAAGCCGACCTGCTCGGTGACGGATGCGCCAGTATCGTCTTTCGACACGGCACCCTGCGCGTCGTAGACGTAGCGCTCGGTCAGGAGCGGGGATGCGGTGAGAGTGAGCTCGGAACCGTCGCGCTCGACCACTATGGTTAGATCCTTCGAGGCCGAGCTGCGGATAATCCCGGTCGCCTGTGCCCAACTGGTGATGGGCCTGCTATCCATGCTGATGATCCGGTCGCCGGGTTTCAGACCGGCAGCGAGTCCCGGAGCAGGTGACGAGTTTGTGCCGCATTCCTGCTGCTGGCTGGTGGCGGGAAGCACACATTTCGACACGCTTCCCACCGTGGTACTGGATTGGGCCAGGCCAAACCCGCACAGCAGCACGGCGTAGAGCACCACCGCGATGACGAGGTTCATGAACGGTCCACCCAGCATGATGATCACGCGTTTGTGGACCGGCAGCCGGTAAAAGGCGCGTTTCTCGTCAATGAGAGTCTGCGCACCAGTGGCCTCATCGGTGGCGACCATGGCGTCGGCGCTGGAGGTACGGGCATCCTGAACGAGGCTTTGCATCACCCCCGTCGTGGCCGTGCGCGCCTTTTCGCCGTCTTTCGCTGGCGGGAACATGCCCGCCATCGAGATGTATCCACCGAGCGGTATCGCCTTGAGACCGTATTCGGTCTCCCCTCGCCTGCGCGAGAAAAGAGTGGGGCCGAACCCGATCATGTACTGGCTTACTCGTACGCCGAAGAGTTTCGCCGGCACGAGGTGGCCGACTTCGTGGAGTCCGATGGAGACAGCAATCCCCACAACGATGACCACAACGCCAAGGATGTACAACAGAACGGTTTCCACGGGCTCATGTTAGCGTCGCGATCTCGGTAGCGCGCTGTGTGCGGGTTATGCCTCCCCGGTGTGCACGCGTCGGGATGGTTACGATGGCTGGTGTGGGAATAGCTGACGACGAAGCGACCGTCGAGTATTCGACTCCCGTCGAGCGAATCGTTGCAGGGCGCTACCGCCTCCAAGAGCTCCTCGGGCGCGGCGGCATGGCCTCGGTGTATCGGGCGGACGATGAATCGCTCGGTCGATCCGTCGCGATCAAGATTTTCCACGCCGGACTGGCCCATGCGCTGGATGCCCGGCGCCAGAGTGAAGAAACCAGCCTGCTCGCGAGCCTCAACCACCCAGGGCTCGTCACGCTGTTCGACGCCGTGGGCGACGGAGACGACAGCGTGCTCGTCATGGAATATGTCGACGGGATGGATCTCAGGGTGCGCATGCAGTCCGGGCCTCTCGACGCGAGAGCTGCTGCTCTCATCGGAGCCGATATCGCCGGGGCACTCGCCTACATCCACGGCAGGGGTGTCGTGCACCGCGATGTTAAGCCCGCGAACATTCTCCTCGTAAACGGCGCCAGCGACTCGAACCCCACTCATGCAAAACTCGCGGATTTCGGTATTGCCAGGCTCATCGACTCGACGCACCTCACCGCCACCGGATCCCTCATCGGAACCGCAAGCTACCTGAGCCCCGAACAGGCCGAAGGACGGGCGGTCGGCGCGCCCACCGACATTTACTCGCTGGCATTATCCCTACTGGAGGGTCTCACCGGCGAACGCGCGTTTCCCGGCAGCGCCGTGGAATCGACAGTGGCTCGACTGAACCGAGACCCGGCAATACCGAACGAATTCGGCCCGGCATGGGCCGAGCTCCTGCGTTCGGGAACCTCCCGCGACGCCGCCGCCCGCCCGACCGCCGAGGAGTTGGCGCGGAGACTGCGCCAGCTGGCCGGACCCGAGGCCACCCTCGTGCTTCCCGTCGCGGCGCCGGGCGTGGCGGGACACGCGAGCACCGACATCCCCACGGTCGCGATGGCGGCAGAAACTGCCCCAACCGTACTTTTCGGCTCGCCACCGCCCGACGAGGCTGAGACTCGAGTGACACGGCCTCGGGTTCGCGGCCGAGTGATTGCCGTCGTCGCTGCTCTCGGCATCGCTCTCGTCATCGTGGCGGTGGCAGCCGTCGGGCTCTGGTCGCTGCGTCCCGGGCAGGACGGCGACGCGACTGTCGGCACGACCAGCCCAAGCGACACCACCGCCGTCACGTACCCCGTCGTTGACGGCGACCTGGGTTCGCACCTCGAGCAATTACAAAAAAGTGTGGAGCCGTGATGCGGCGCGCAGCGGCCATCGTGATCGGAATGTGCGTGCTCCTCGCGGGGTGCGCGGCGTCACCCGACACGACGTACACGTCGGACACGGTGGCGACCCTGCAGACGAAGGTGCTCAGCGTGACGGATGCCGCGGCATCGGGTGATCCCGAATCCGCCCTAGCCCGACTCGACGAACTGCAGGCCACGCTGCTCGACGAATTCGCGAGGGGCACCGTCGACCAGGCCCGCTTCGACAGCATCAGCGCGGCGATCGACCTGGTTCGCGCTGACCTGGATCTGCTCATCAGCGAGCAGGCATCCGACGACGAGACCGAGCCGACTCCCTCAAACACCGATAAACCGGGTAAGCCCGATAAACCGGGCAAGCCGGGTAAAGACGACTAGCGAGCGGTCGCCAGGACTTTCTCTGCGTGCTCACGCGCCCAGCCCTCCGCCGCGTAGACGGCCTCGAGGCTCGAACCCTGCGGCTCATGAGCGTCGACAACAGCCCTGACCGTGTCGAGAATGTCAAGATAGCCAATGCGGCCGGCGTGAAAAGCGAGCACGGCCTGCTCGTTGGACGCGTTAAACACGGCGGGGAACGTCGAACCTGCCTCCCCCACCTGCTTCGCGAACGTCACCGCGGGAAACACCTCGTCGTCGAGCGGTTCGAAACTCCAGGTGCTGGAGGTGGTCCAGTCGAGCGGCGAACCCACGCCAGCAATACGGTTCGGCCAGTCAAGGCCCAGCGATATCGGCAGTCGCATATCGGGTGGGCTCGCCTGGGCGATTGTCGACCCGTCGCTAAACTCGACCATCGAGTGCACGATCGACTGAGGGTGCACCGTCACGTCGATCCGGTCGTAGGGCACATCGAAGAGAATGTGTGCCTCGATGACCTCGAGCCCCTTATTGACGAGGGTGGCCGAGTTCGTCGTCACCACGAGGCCCATGTTCCAGGTGGGATGCGCGAGCGCCTCGCCCGGCGTCACCTCACGCAGCGACTCACGGGTGCGACCGCGGAACGGACCACCGGATGCCGTCAACACCAGCCGGCGCACCTCACTGGGCTTGCCAGAGCGCAACGCCTGCGCGATCGCGGAATGCTCGGAGTCGACGGGGACAATCTGGCCGGGGCTGGCGAGCGCCGTGACGAGATCGCCGCCCACAATCAGGCTTTCCTTATTCGCCAGGGCGAGGATCGCACCTGACTTCAGCGCCGCGAGCGTGGGTGCCAGGCCCACGGAGCCGGTAATTCCATTGAGGATGACGTCGGCCGGGACATCCCGAACCAGCTCGCAAGCCTCGTCGACCCCCACCGCCGTGTGCTCGACGCCGAACGACGCCGCCTGTGCCATCATCGCCGCGCGATTGCTGCCCGCGGCAAGCCCGACCACCTCGAACAGGTCGGAATTGGCAGCGATGACATCGAGGGCCTGGGTTCCGATCGACCCGGTCGAACCCAGAATGATAACCCGGCGCATGCCTCGTTCCTAGCCGAGACCCAGGATGTCGACCACGAACACGAGGGTGTCGGTGCCACCGATCCCGGCGTCAGGTTGTCCTGCAGCACCATAGCCATCAGCCGGTGGGATGATCACGATGACCTGAGAGCCCACGGTCTGGCCCTCCAACGCCTTCGTGAAGCCCGAGATCACCTGCGCGGTGTTGAACGGGGAAGGCTTTCCGCGAGCCCAGCTCTCATCGAAGATCTTTTTCGTGTTCCAGTTGATGCCCTCGTAGTGCACGATGACGTCAGAGGCCGCCGGCACCACCGCTCCGTCACCCTTCTTCAGCAGGGCGATCTTCAGTTCGGTGGGGGGCGCCGCGTCGGTGATGGTGACCGTCGGGCGACCATCGTCAGCGAGTACGACGGTCGGGAACCCCTCGGTCGCAGGCTGGTCCGTACCGTTGGCCTTCGGCAGCGGCGGATCGGCAGGAGCAGCCGATGGGGTGGCGGCTTCGATCGATACGATGTCGGCGACCAGGATGATGTCCTGTCCTGGCTCGATACCCGATGCGGTGGAACCGGCTTCGCCGAAACTGTCGACGGGAGGAATGACGCCGACAACACGTGACCCGACGGTGGAGCACTGCAGCGTCTTCACGAACCCGGGGAGCAGGTCGCTCGTGAGTGGGAACGGCGTGAGTGTGGCATCCGTGTAATCGGTGCCCGGGATGCTGTCGCCCGTGGCACCGTTGAAAATCGAAAACTGCACAGAGACGGTATCGCCCTCGAGCGCCGTATCACCGTCGCCCTTGATTGCCACAGAGCGTTCGGTAGATTTCGCCGATGTGGGTGAATCGAACACGACGGTCGGCTTGCTGCCGAAGTCGCCCGTCACCTTGACGGCATCAGAGATCTTTCCTGATGGTGTCGGGGTGCAGTCTGCCGACCCGGCATCCGGCGAAGCAGGTGAGCACGCCGCGAGTGTGACGACGAGCCCGGCGGTGATGAGCATGGATGTTGCGATGCGCACGATGGCACCTTTCTGGTCGTAAGCCTGAGACAATCCTTGCGCAGTTTTCCTGAGCGAATTGTCAACAGTCACCGTTCGAGGATCGCCCGCGGCTCGTGGAGCACGGGAAAGTTGACCGAATTCGCGATAAAACACAGCGCGCTCGCCTCGGCGTGAATGGCTTGAGCTACCTCGGGATTGCCGGAACCGAGAGTCACGGCCGGCCTCAGGGTGACGGAAGTGAAGTGCCCACCCTCACCCACCTGTTGCATCGTGCCGGTGGCATCGTCGTGGTAGGAGGTCACGACGAGTCCGTGCTTGACCGCCACGTGAAGGTAGCTGAGCATATGGCACTGGCTGAGGGCGGCGAGTAACAGCTGTTCGGGATTCCACCGCTCGGGTGATCCCCGAAACGGCCCGTCAGCCGAGCCCATGATCGGGGGGTTTCCCTGCGCCGTCACCAGGTTGTCCCTGCCGTAGTCACGGTAGCCGGTCGTGCCCGTCCCGGTGTTCCCGGTCCACTCCACGCGCACGGCGTAGTGATGATCCTGATTCAGCATTCGAACCTCCGTAGCCACGTGGGTTTACTGCACGTAGGCTCGACATATTATGACTGACACCATGACCGCGACCGCGACTTCCATCGTTCAGGAGCGCAGGATTGTGACGGCGATTCCCGGTCCGAAATCGATCGCCCTGCAGCAGCGTCGCTTAGCCGTTGTGGCGGCGGGAGTGGCATCGGCGCTGCCGATCTTTGCCGAACGGGCGCACGGCGCAATCGTGGTGGATGTCGACGGCAACCACTTCATTGATCTTGGCGCCGGCATCGGCGTGATGACCATCGGTCATACCGATGAGGCCGTAGTGGCCGCGGCCGCGGAGCAGCTCGAACTGCTGACCCATGCGATGTTCACCATTACCCCGTATGAGGCATATGTTCGGGTGGCCGAACTGCTCGCCGAACACACGCCGGGCGACTTCCCCAAGAAGAGCGTATTGCTGAATTCGGGTGCCGAGGCGGTCGAGAACGCGGTGAAGATCGCACGACTATTTACGAGGCGCTCCGGTGTCGCCGTGCTCGATCACGCGTACCACGGTCGTACCAATCTCACGATGGCGATGACCTTCAAGGCAATGCCGTACAAGACCGGTTTTGGCCCCTTTGCCCCCTCGATCTTCCATGCGCCCGGATCGTATCCCTTCCGCGACGGGCTCAGCGGGGCCGAAGCCGCGGCCCGCACAATCACCTATCTGGAGAAATCGGTCGGAGCCTCAGACCTGGCGTGTGTGGTCGCCGAGCCCATCCAGGGCGAAGGGGGTTTCGTCGTTCCGGCGGACGGGTACCTCGTGGCCTTGCAGCACTGGTGCACGGCCAATGGTGTGGTCTTCATCGCCGACGAGGTCCAGAGCGGTATGGCCAGAACGGGAAAGTATTTTGCAAGCGAGCATTTCGGGCTTGAGCCCGACATGGTGATCTCCGCGAAAGGCATCGCGGGTGGGCTGCCGATTTCGGCGGTCACCGGTCGAGCCGAGATTATGGATGCCCCGCATCCCGGTGGCCTGGGGGGGACCTTTGCGGGAAACCCGGTCGCGGCCGCCGCGGCCATCGCCGTGTTCGGTGAGATCGAGCGTCGAAACCTGCTGGCAGAGGCATCCCGCATCGAATCAATCCTGAAGCCTGCTCTGCGCGCACTCGCGCTCAAGCACCAGATCATCGGCGACGTTCGCGGCATTGGAGCGATGATCGCGATTGAATTGGTGCAGCACGGTTCCCTGGAACCGAATCCGGCGGCAGTGGCCGCGGTGACGGCCTATGCCGCGCGCCACGGCGTGATCCTGTTATCTGCGGGAACATTCGGCAACGTGATCCGGTTCCTGCCGAGTCTGGCGATCAGTGACGAACTGTTGCGCGAGGCGATCGGCGTTATCGACGACGCATTCGCAAGCCTGTGACGGCTCCTGAGTCGACGAGCCCCCTCGGCACAGAGGGGATCGTGGAACTTGCGGTGCTCGAACGATCGGGAATGATCGAATCACGCCACCTCGGCGCGGCCATCGTGGTCGCAGCGGACGGGTCAGTCCTTCGCGAGCTCGGGGACAGCTCGGAGCTGGTGTTTGGTCGATCGACACTAAAGTTTCTGCAGGCGCTGACCCTACTGCGACTCGGGGTGCGTCTTGACGGCGAGCAGCTGGTGCTGGCCGCCGCGAGCCACCAGGGCACCGATCGCCACATCGCGGTGGTTGAGCTGATTCTCGAGCGTGCTGGGCTCGGCCGTGAATCGCTGCAGTGTCCGCCCGATTTTCCGCTGGATGCCGCGACCCGTCACCAGGCCACGACGCGACGACGCATCACGATGAACTGCTCTGGCAAGCACGCCGCCTTCCTGCTCGCCTGTGTGCGTAACGACTGGCCCACCTCCAGCTATCTCGATCCGGCACATCCTCTCCAGCTCGTGATCCGCGCCACGGTCGAGGAGTTCACTGGCGAGCCTGTCGAGCGCGTCGGTGTTGACGGCTGCGGTGCCCCTGTATTCACCGTGACGTTATTGGGGCTGGCCCGGTCGATGGCGCGGCTTCTCGACGACCCCGATGGCGCCCGCCTGGTCGCGACAGTGCGGGCGCACGCGTGGGCTTTGGACTCCCCTGCGATCGCTACCGCAATCGATGAACTGGGCGTGGTCGCCAAGAATGGTGCGGAGGGCGTGTTCGTGGCATTGGCCCCGAACGGCAGCGCCGTTGCGCTCAAAGTCATCGACGGCAGCACGCGCGCCTCAATCGCTGTGGGGCTGGCACTACTGGCCTCGACCGGTGCGCTGGATGCCGAAGCCACGGCATCGGTCATCGCAGCCACCACTGAACAGGTGCTCGGCGGCGGCGCTCGGGTCGGCGCATTGCGCGTGGCTGATGCCATCGCCAGCTCCGGCTAACAGCCCCGGTCAGGAATGGGTCGCGAACCGCTTTCGCCGGGCGGCCGCGGTGAGCTGGCTGACGATCACCAGTATCAGCGCGAAGAGAAAGACAACCGACGCAATGACGTTGGCCTCGGGTGGCATCCCCTTCGCCGCCGCCGTGTACACGAACACCGGGAACGTCTCCACGCCGCCATTATTGAAGCGAGTAATGATGAAGTCGTCGAAGCTGAGGGCGAACGACAGCAGCGCGGCCGCGGTGATCCCGGGCAGCAGCAGGGGCAGTGTGATCTTCATGAATACCTGCGCTGACGAACCATACAGGTCTCGACCAGCCTCTTCGAGTGCAGGGTCCAGGCTGGCCACACGGGCCTTCACCGTCACCACCACGAAGCTGAGGCAGAACAAAGCGTGGGCGACAATGATCGTTCCGAGGCCCTTCGGAACGCCCGCGCTGAGAAACTGAGCAGCGAGCCCCGCGCCGAGCACAACCTCGGGCGTCGCCATGGGCAGAAACAGCAGCAGGCTCACGGCCGACCGGCCTCGGAACCTGAATCGCACGAGGGCGATAGCCATGAGCGTCCCCAGCACCGTGGCGATCACGGTGGCGACAACGCCGACGAAGATGCTCGTCACGAAGGCCGCACAGACGCCCTGCGCGTTGCAGACGTTGGTCCAGTTGTCCAGGGTGAATCCGACCCAGACGATATTCGATTTGACCGAATCGTTGAAGGAGAACACGAAGGTATACACGATCGGCACGAGCAGGAAAACCAGTGCAAGCGCGCTGTATAACGGAAGGAGCCACTTACCCAGCGAGAGCTTCACAGCAGGTCCTCCGTGCCCGAACGCTTAACGTAGATGCCGACAATCAACAGGATGAGCCCCATCAGAAGCACCGACAGGGCGGACGCCTGTGGATAGTTCAGCAACGAAATGAACTGTGTCTCAATGACATTACCGACCATCTGGGTTTGCGCTGATCCGAGAAAACTGGCGCTGGCATTGATGTAATCACCGGATGCCGGAATGAACGTGAGCAGCGTTCCCGAGACGATTCCGGGAAGCGACAGCGGTATCGTGACGCGCCAGAACGTCGAGACCGGGCTGGCGTAGAGGTCGGAACCGGCCTCGAGGTATCGGGTGTCCAGTCGTTCGAGTGTTGTGTAGATCGGAAGTGTCATGAAGGGGATGAAGTTGTACGTCAGCCCGAAGATCACCGAAAATGCCGTGCCGGTGAGGTGGCCGTCGGCCGGGAGGATCGTGAGCGCCTTCAGGAGCGATACGATCCCCGAATCATCCGACATCAATTGCTTCCACGCGAGGGTCCTGAGCAGGAATGAAATGAAGAACGGGGCAATGACCAGCGTCAGCATCAGCGCCTGCAGTAGCGGCCACGGTCGCGCCTTCACCCCGATGAAGTAGGCCAGCGGATAGCTGATGACCAGCGCAAAGAAGGTCGCCGCAATCGCGTAGCCGAACGCTCGGAGGAAATGCGGCCAGTAGGCGCCGATGACCGCCGCGTAGTTCTCGATCTTGACAGCCGCCTGGTACTGCCCCACGTCACCGAACTCGACGGGCGCCTGGAGGGAGGTTAGGACCAACGACACCAGTGGTGTGAGAAAGAACAGAGCGAGATAGGCGAGGCCTGGCAGGAGCAGGATGATGGCCACCGGCGACTTCCGTCTCGGCGCATGCTCTGTGGGGGTCGCACTCGACCCGAACGCTGCGAACGCCACTAGCTCTCCTCGATCTCCGCGAGAAGCTCATGCCTGGTCTGCATGGCGATGGTTGCCGTGTCGGTGTCGGCAGAGAACTTGGGGGCATACTCGGGCTCGTCGGCGAGACCGAAACCGTGCTCGATGTTCCACGACACCCATGCCTGCGAGCCGACATTGGCGACCGGACCGAACACCATATTCTGCGCGAACACGGTGATGAGCCCCAGGCCAGGCACGGCGATCTGATACTGGGTGCTAACACCGCTGAACGAGACATCGGTTACCCGACCCGGGCCGAGCACGTTGGTGCCCGAGTTCCGGCTCGGGGCAACGGTGTGCAGGATGAGTTTTTCAGGACGGACGCCGATCGTCACCTCGCCGGTGTGGCGCTGCGCCCGATCCTGGGGTACTTCGAGCTTGACTCCCCCGATGTCGACCACGATCGAGCTGCCGACGCTTGAGGTGACGGGGCCGGTGAACAGGTTCGACTGGCCGAGAAAGTTGGCGACGAATGCGGTGCGTGGCAACTCATAGAGTTCCTCAGGAGCACCCATCTGCTCGATGCGTCCCTTATTCATCACCGCAACGGTGTCGGCCATGGTCATGGCCTCCTCCTGATCGTGCGTGACATGCAGGAAGGTGAGGCCAACCTCGTTCTGGATCGACTTGAGTTCGAGCTGCATCTGGCGGCGCAGCTTCAGGTCGAGTGCGCCGAGCGGCTCATCCAGCAACAGAAGGGCCGGGCGATTGACCACGGCTCGGGCGAGGGCGACTCGCTGCTGCTGGCCGCCGGAGAGCTGCTGTGGCTTGCGAACCGCGAGGTGATCCAGCTCGACCAGTCGAAGAGCCTCGTGTGCCTTCCCGAGTGCATCACCGATGCCGCGACGGCGAAGGCCGAACGCGACATTCTCGAGCACGGTCATGTGTGGGAATAGCGCGTAGCTCTGGAAAACGGTATTCACGGGTCGCCTGAACGACTTCGTGTCGGTGACATCCTTGCCGCCGATCAGGATGCGTCCGGCCGTCGGCTGTTCGAGCCCTGCCACGAGTCGCAATGTCGTGGTCTTGCCACACCCGGACGGGCCGAGGAGGGCAAAGAACGAGCCGGCCGGGATGCGCAGGTCGAGATCGTCGATGGCGGTGAAACCGGGAAAGCGCTTATTGATCCCGACCAGTTCGAGATCGGCACCCGCCTCAGCGAAGGCGCTTTGCGCCATCAGGCACCAAGCTTGACGCGCTGGAACTCGGCATTGAACGCCTGGTCGTCAGCGGAGTCGAGAGTGCGGAAGATGTGCGAGTTGCTGAGCGTGTCCTCGTCAGGGAAGATCAGCTGGTTGTCTGCAACTTCGGGGTATTTCTCGGCAGCAACTTCCTTTGCTCCGACAACGGGAGTGATGTAGTTGACCCACGCCGCAACCTCTGCCGCAACTTCGGGCTCGTAGTAGTAGTTCATGAGGGTTTCGGCGTTCTTCTTCCGTGGCGATCCCATCGGCACGACAAAGGTGTCGCCCCACAGAGTGCCGCCCGAATCCGGGAGCGCGAATTTCCACTTCTCGAATCCCGCCTCGGCGTTGAGCACGGTGATGTCACCGGACCAGGCAATCGCGGCGATCGCGTCACCCGACACGAAGTCCTGCATGTATTCGTTGCCCTTGATGCCTGAGATTTGGCCCGAGGTCACCTGCTTCTCGAGAACGGCGATGGCCTTCGAGAACTCATCCATCCCCCAATCGCCCGATGAAATGTCAACGCCGTCCGCCAGCATGAGAAGACCCATGGTGTCGCGCATCTCGCTGAGCACGGTCACTTTGCCCTTGAGACTGACATCCCAAAGGTCTTCGACGTTCTTCAGCCCCGCGGGAAGCTCTTCGGTGTTCCACGCAATCCCTGCGAATCCGTTTTGCCATGGCAGAGACATCATGCGACCCGGGTCGAAGTCTGGGTTTAGCAGTGCCGGCGCGAGATTGGACTTGTTCGGGATGTTGGCGGCATCCAGTTCCTGGACGTACTTGAACCGGATGAGTCGGGCGACCATCCACTCGGTAAGGCAGAACGTGTCAGCTCCGGTGGCCTGGCCGAGGGCCAGCTGATCCTTGATGGTGCCGTAGTAGGTGTTGTTGTCGTCGATGTCGATCTTGTAGTCGACGGTGATGCCGAGCGTGTCCTGGAAGTTGATGAGCGTGGGGTATCCCCCATCATCGTTTTCGTCGATATAGGCGGGCCAGTTCGACCAGGTCAGAGTCTTGTCAGCGTCTGACACATCCACGGCGGGCTTGGGGGCGCTGCCACCCGCAGGCGCGCACGCCGCGAGCGCCATCGCTGTCGCACCAATACCAGCACCCTGCAGAAGATGGCGCCGGCTCAACTGCGATCTCCTCGCCTGGGCCACAAGCTGGCGGATGATCGGATCCTCGGGAAGTGACTTCGGCAGTGATGTCATCGGGTGCAACTCCTTCGCGCGTTGCTCGATACTCGCACACGACGCCCGCCAGTCACAGCCCCCAAAGGGCAAAGGGCCTATTTCGTAACATAAATTTCACGAAATCAGCATCAAAATGGTCGATTCTGTGCGGAATCAATGGTCAGGACTAGTTAACGCCACGCTTCGCTACTACGCTGGGCGCATGAGAGTGGCTGTCCCCAGGGAAATCAAGAACAACGAGTTTCGCGTCGCAATTACTCCGGCGGGAGTGCACGATCTTGTGTCTCACGGCCACGAGGTGCTCGTGGAAACCGGCGCCGGCCTTGGCTCGTCGATTGCCGACGATGCCTACCGCGCCGCCGGTGCATCCATCTCACCGGATGCGACCACCACCTGGGGCTCGGCAGAGCTGCTCCTGAAAGTCAAGGAGCCGGTCGCGTCCGAATACGGGCACTTTCGGGACGACTTGCTACTGTTCACGTACCTGCACCTTGCCGCCGAACCCGAGCTCACTGCGGCCCTGGTGCGCTCATCCGTCACGGCGATCGCCTACGAGACGGTCCAGTTGCCCACCCGAGCGCTGCCGCTGCTTGCCCCCATGAGCGAAGTGGCAGGCAGGCTCGCTCCCATCGTCGGCGCCAATGCCATGATGAAACCCAACGGCGGCCCCGGGCTGCTGGTGCCCGGCGTTCCCGGTACCCACCCGGCTCAGGTCGTGGTTCTCGGCGGTGGGGTAGCAGGCACCAACGCCGTCTCGGTGGCGGTAGGTCTTGGCGCAGACGTGACCGTGCTCGACACAAACATCCAGCGACTCCGCGAACTGGACGCCCAGTACGCCGGCAGAATCAAGACCATCGCCTCTAACAGCTTCGAGATTGAGCGGGCGCTTCTGACTGCCGACCTGGTCATCGGCTCTGTACTCGTGCCCGGTGCCAAGGCACCGAAACTTGTCAGCAATGACCTGGTGTCACGGATGAAGCCCGGCAGCGTGCTCGTCGACATCGCGGTTGACCAGGGCGGCTGCTTCGCGGACACCCGCCCGACGACCCACGCTGACCCCACTTTCACCGTCCACGGCTCGCTGTTCTATTGCGTTGCCAACATGCCGGGGGCCGTGGCGAACACATCCACTTTCGCCCTGACGAACGCGACATTGCCCTACGTCAGGTCGATCGCGAACCTCGGCTGGAAGGACGCACTTCGCGCAGACGCGGCCCTGGCTCTCGGGCTGAACACCTTCGCGGGGGCAGTGGTGAACTTGCAGGTCGCCGAAGCTCACGGCATCCAACACACACCCATCGCCTCGGTTCTTCTCTGACCTCGGCCGTCAGACAGCAGCGAATGGCAGCCTTACTTTGGTCGCACCGGATTCGTCGTCGCGCCACACGACGCCGGTCAGGCCGGTAAGCGGTGGGGGCAGGTCCCTCGACCGAGTGAGGGCTCGGTAATCGGCGATCGTGCAGCGATCAAACATGATCTCAGCTACCGGTCTCAGGGTGGGCAGGAACCCCCAGCGGGACTGCCATTGCTCGACGTCGCCGAGAATCACGCGGCCGCCGCGCAGATCGGTCTCGGCTTCGCCCGGAACCAACTCCGCTAGCGACATCACCTCGAGACCCGCGGCATCCAGCAGCCCCCTGAGGGTCGTGACACGCGAGGTAACGATTGCCCAGGGTCGGTCCCCTGACGCTGCGGGGATCGCCGCCGCGGGGGTGGCACATAATGGCTCAGGGTCGTTCACTACCTGCACGCGGTTGCCGCGCCATGTTCCACCGCCGGGCGGCAGAGCGGGGTCGTAGTCCGCGCTGTCAGCTCCCGCCAGAACAAAATCGGATTTGTGCGCATGACGCAGCATCAGCCGGGCAGGAACCAGGCTCGCGAGGGGATTAATATCTGCGGTCAACCGCTGGGCCGCAAGAACTATGCTCATTCCCCGTGCCGGACCATCCCGCAGGAGCACCCCCAGGCGGGCCGCGAATGCGTCACGATAGTCGAGCGGAAACCGAGCCAACAGCGAATCGAGATCGTCAATGGCCACAACGACGTCCCTCGCGGTGTCAAGCCCCTCGACCACGTCCCACGCACCGACCACGTCTGACGGGACCAGAATGCCAGTGAGGGCGATCGCGGCCAGAGCTGTCGACTTTCCGCTGCGTGCAGCACCGAGGATCATGACGTGGCCATCGCGCGCAGCATCCCATCCCGCTGTTGATCGGCGCTGCTCCTGCGGCACATCCGCTAAACCGAACGCGACCTCGCCTTCGGCTCCGACGAGCCCGTGGCGACTCACCCGTAGCGGCAACGGCTCGCACCACGGTCTGCGCGGTGCGGGCTCGTCACCCCAGGCCTGTGCCACGGCCTCCACATCCTGCGGGCTCGCGATGGCGAACTGCACGAGCCTGGGCTCGTCGCCCGCGCGCGCCACCATGCCGCGACCCAGGGCGCTCGCGGGAAGGCGTGCGGCTACATCGGTACCAATCACCGCCGAGCTGTCGGCGCGGTTATTGACCCGCAGTGAGATTCGCAGATCGGTGTTGGCGAGAACTCCATCCCGCACAATTCCCGCTGGCCGCTGCGTACACAGGATCACATGCACCCCGAGGGAGCGCCCTCGCGAGGCGATATCCGCAAACAGTGGATGAAGGTCGGGGTGATCGGCGAGCATGGCGGCAAACTCGTCTGCCACGATCACCAGCCTCGGCATGCTCCCTGGTCCATCGGCAGGGAGTTGACGGATGTCGCGGGCACCCGTCGCCGCCAGCATCCGCTCGCGGAATGTGAGTTCGGCCCGCAGGCTCGCGAGCGCCCTGGCTGCTTCGGTGGCGTCCAGGTCGGTGATGACACCGACCGTGTGAGGAAGTCGCGTGAGGGAATCGAAAGCAGAGCCGCCTTTGAAGTCCATGAGCAGGAAGTTGATGCGACCGGGTGGATTGCGGGCCGCGAGTGCAAGCACCCACGAAATCAACAACTCGCTCTTACCGCTGCCCGTGGTGCCACCAACCACGGCGTGAGGCCCATGCGCGACGAGGTCGATGACCACCGGCCCATCCGCGTCCGCAGCGAAGGCGACTGCCGTCGACGGCCCAGAATCGAGATCTGTGTTGTGCAGCCGGAGCATCGGCGCGAGCAATACTGTGTCCGGCACGGCGTGTCCGGCCGAGACGAGACCATCCCTGGTCGCTTCCCGGAGGGCCTGTCGGGCCCAGATAATCGCCGACTCCCGCGACACCACTGTCGATCTCACCGGGCGCCGCTGCCCACGATCAGGATGCTGCACGATCTCACCGATCCGGTCATCCCCGACCCTGATCACTACGCGGCATTCTCCGGGCAAGTCGCTCTCATGCCGGGCAAGAGCGACCATTGCAACGACGCGATCGTCGTCGACCTGGCCGAATTCGACGACGTGTCCGGTGCGCGCCGGTCGCTGAT
>NZ_JANLVV010000215.1:0-3029 GCF_031364185.1 Salinibacterium sp.
CGCGACCCACCCGGAGGCGATCACCTCGGCGACCGCGTCGGCCTCCTCGGTGCCGAACCACGGTTTCATGACGTTGACCCTGCTCATGCGAGAGCCTCCGACTTTCCGGCGGATATCTCGTCGCGCAGCGGGCTCCACCACTCGACGAGCGAGCGGAGGCCGTCTTCCAACGAGATCTCGGCGGTGAAACCGAGATCGTGCCGCGCTGCCGTGATGTCGGCGAGGCGGCGGGTGACGCCGTTGACAGCGCGCTCGGGACCGTGCTCGACACTGAGGTGGGAGTCCATGGCGCGCAGCAGCGTCCGCGCCAGGTCCAGCAGGGTCGACTCATGGCCGCTCGCCACGTTGTAGACACCGTCCACGATGTCACTCTGGGCCGCCAGGATGTTGGCGCGGGCGATGTCCTGGGTGGCGACGAAGTCCATCGTCTGCAGGCCATCACCGAAGATCAGCGGTGGCGTGCCGTCGGCGATACGCTCCATCCAGCGCACGAGCACCTCGGTGTACAGTCCGTGCACGTCCATGCGGGGTCCGTACGCATTGAAGTAACGCAGGATGACGAAGTCGAGGCCCTCCATCGCGCGGAAACTGCGGATCATGCCCTCGTTGAATGACTTTGCTGCGCCATAGAAGGTGTCGTTGTTGTGATGGTGATGGCGCTCGGTCGTCGGGAACTCCTCGGCCAGACCGTAGACGGAGGCGCTGGAGGCGGAGATCAGCTTGCTCACGCCGAGCTCGGCCGCGGCCTCCACGACGTTAAAGGTGCCATCCACCAGCACCTCGAGCGCCAGGCGAGGGTCTTCGGCGCACTGCGTAATTCGGATCGCCGCCTCATGAAACACGAGGTCTTTGCCGACGGTGAGCTTGCGTACCAGGCTTCTGTCGCGGATGTCACCCTCATGCAGGGTTACCCTGCCGCGGCCCAGCGCCTCCTCCAGGTTGGCGTGTCGGCCGCGCACAAGGTTGTCGAGCACGTCGATGTGAGCCGCACCGGCATCGAGCAGCTGGTCGACGATGTGGGATCCGATCGTGCCGGCGCCACCGGTAACGAATACGGATGACCCGGATATTTCAGTCATGATGCGAGCTCCAGGGGAAGGGGAATGGGACTGGATTCAATCGGGCTCGGGGCGCCCGAGAGGGCAAGGCTGCGTGTGGCGGCCTCGAGCACGGAGAGCACCCGAAGTGCCGCGTGACCGTCGGTGCGCGGTGCACGCGCCCGGCGGATGCTGTCGGCGAACTCGGTTGCCATCGCATTCAGTGCCTCGCGCTCGGGCAGCGCCGGAGACCAGGTGTCACCCAGCCGATATGACACGGCGGCGGCAGCGCGGTCTGCCGCGGCCGAGGAGACCTGGGTGAGGTCGACGCCCCGGTCGTACACGCTGAGGCGCTGCTGCGGGTTGAGGTCATCCCACACCAGCGTGCGCCTGGTGCCACCGACGACCATCTGGCGGATCTTGGTCGGGCTGAGCCAATTGACGTGCACGTGCGCGATCGCACCGCCGTCAAGCGGAAGGCTGAGGTAGCCGACGCACGACTTGCCCGCCCCGAGCGGGTCGGCACCCTGGGCCGCCGCGGTGGTGGCATGCAGACCGCCCGGCAGGATGAAATCCATGATCGAAAGATCGTGCGGGGCCAGGTCCCAGAAGACGTCGACATCGGGCTGGATGAGCCCGAGATTGATGCGCACGGAGTCGATGAACAGGATGTCGCCGAGCTGGCCATCCTCGATCAGTTCTCGGATCTTCATCACGGCGGGCGTGTAGCAGTAGGTGTGGTCGGCCATCAGGACCAGACCGCGTTCATCTGCTTCTCGCACCATCTCAAGCCCGCGCTCTCGACTGTCGGCCAGCGGCTTCTCGACGACGACATGCTTGCCTGCCCGGAGCGCGCTGAGGGCAAGGGGATGATGGGTGCGCGCGGGGGTCGCGATGGCGACGGCGTCAAGATCAGGATCAGCGAGCAGCTCATCGAGGTCGGTCACCACGGGGATGCCTCCCAGCGTGTCGGCAAGCTTCTGCGCACGCCCGCGGTCGAGGTCGCAGAGAGCCACGAGGTCCCACTCGGGACTGGCGCGGAAATTCCTCGCGAGGTTCGGGCCCCAGTATCCGGCCCCGATCACTGCGACACGTAGCGGACGGTTCATCTCTCTCCCCCAATCTGTTCTGCGGGCATCGGCGATGGCCCGCAATGTGTGGTCACGCCGTTGGTACGAACACCAGATCGACCCAATAGTTGTGGGCAGACGTAGTGCTCAGAAAGTCGCTTCCGTAGACGTAGGCACCGCCGTTCGCCGGCGTGCTCAGCGAGCCGCTCGTGGTCGCGGTCGCCAGGCCGTTCAGGTCGACCGCGTACATCCCGGTCGTACTGAGCAGCCCGACTCGATACTCGAGACCGGGCTCAAGCGTTACTGGCGCACTCAGGGTGGCCTGCTGCCACCCACTCGCCGACTCGCCCGAGAATGAGACCGTCGCAAGCTGAGTGCCCGTCGCCGACCACAGGTAGCCGGTATGCGCACCGGTATTCGTCGGGCCTTTATAGAACCGGATCGTCGTCACCCTGCCAGCGACCGACGTCGAGAACCGAGTTCCCACCTGAACTGAGGTCGGGTCGTTCCAGTTCACATTCGCCGGCAGCGCGCCGGCAGCAAAGATCGATTGGGCGGTCACCGTGACCGGCACTGTGGTCGTCGTGAACGACCAGGGCGATCCGATCGGCGTAGACCCTGAGGTCACCGCCGCGGTGTAGCCCTTCGACCACTCGAGCGGCACGGTGGGGGTGAAGGTGACAGTGCCGGAACTCGCGGAATAGGTGCTTGTGCCTGCGACCGGTCCGGCGAGGGACGTCACCGTGATCGTCGCAGTTGCGGCATCCGCTCCGCTGACGGCCGCCGTGATGGAGACGGTCGGTGCAACGTCAGTCGCCCCGGCCGGCGGCGACACAACCCCGACGGCGACGGCAGGAGCAGTCGGCGTCGGCGTCGGCGTCGGCGTCGGCGTAGGAGCAGGATTGGGCGTCGGAGTCGCGGG
>NZ_JANLVV010000249.1:0-2405 GCF_031364185.1 Salinibacterium sp.
CTCGGGCGAGTCCGGGCGCATGCGGGTCTGCGGAGCACCCGACTGCGCGGGGCTGCTGCTCGACCTCTCCCGCAACGGATCCAAGCAGTTCTGCAGCGTTCGCTGCGGCAACCGGATGAACCAGTTGGCGTATCGCGAGCGAGCTTGAGTCCCCGCCGCTTGTGAAATGAATGTCAGAGGAGACTTGCGACATGGCATTAGAGTAATTACTCTAATGTCATGTCTCGACCTCCTCACACATCACGCCGCGACGACATCCTGGTGGCAGCCCTCGCACTTTTCAACATCCACGGCACAGCTTCGGTATCGACGAATCACATTGCGCAGGCCGCCGGGGTAAGCCCGGGTAACCTCTACTACTGGTTCGACAATAAGCAACAGATTCTTCGCGCGTTATTTGAGAAGTGGCGCGATGAATCTTCGTTCACTCTTCCCTCGAACGCGGCAGCGGACAGCATGGTGAACGCTCTGTTCGACTCCGTCCCCGAACAGGTCGACCGTACTCGGCGATTCGCCGTATTCGCTCGGGAATTGGTGCCCCTCCTACACACCGACGCCACTCTTGCGCAGATTTATCGCGACAACTACGACGCTCGGGTAACGATGTTTTCCGAGGTTGTCGCTCAGCTCATTCGCGCCGGTCTTTTTCTCCAGATCGATGACAAACAGGTGCGGTCCCTGGTGCAACTCACGTGGATCGCCATGGAATTCACCCCGTCCTTCCTGGCCGCGATAGTAGGAGAATCCCCACTGACCGGTATGCCGTTGGACGGCCGAAGCATCGAGAGTTCTGAGTCTGAGAAAAATACGGGCGTCACCGAGGACCATGTGCACTTCGAAGCAGCGCGGATCATTTCGGCTCCCCTGATCGCCCTACTCACCCCTGCAGGGCACTTGGCCCTGCACAACGTATATGTGAAGGAAACTCTGTGAAAGCCACTTCGACAAACCCATCGAAAATAAGTCGCAGGTCACTACTCGGATGGACAGGCCTGGGTCTCGGTTCCGCAATTGTTGTCGGTGCAGCCGGAGTCACTATCCGGGGCGCGACCAACGGCGTATTCAATGTCGGCGATGGAGATGCCTATGAATTGTGGCGTCAGTGGCCGAGTATGACCGGCGTCGATCGCGTGGTCGGGGCCGGGGCTCTCGCCTGCAACCCACATAACACTCAGCCCTGGTTCTTCGATATCGAGGGGCGCCGGATCGTACTGAGTTCGGACCCTAGTCGGCGAATGCCCTATTTCGACCCATTCCTCCGAGAACATTTCGCCGGCCTCGGTTCTGCCCTCGAGAACATGGTCATTGCAGCTCGTGGGGCGGGCATGCAGGCGGAGATCTCGGTCTTTCCCGACGGTGTTGCCTCGGATATCGTCGCATTCGTCGATCTGGGCCCGGAAGAAGCTCCCGCAGTCGATGAGGCGACATTCGCGCAGTTCATCTCGAGCCGCCACACCAACCGCGGACCGTTTACCTCCCGAAAGATCACTGAAGAGGACATCCAGGCCTTGGATTACCGAGCGGGAAGCTCAGAAGCAAAGGTGTCCTGGGTGAGAGACGAAAAGCAAATCTCTTCCTTCGGGGCTCTGCTCGTCGAGGCAACCGAAAGTATCGTGTCAGATGAAAACCAGTCCGTGGAGTCGTTCGGATGGTTTCGTTTGGAGCGCGGCGACGTGGAACGAGAACGGGACGGTGTGACTCTCGACTGCCAGGGAATTGATCCGGCCACCCTGTTCGCAGCGAAAATTTTCCCGCCGCTGTCTCGGAAGGACGGAGACGGGGTTTGGCTCTCGTCAACGAGGGACGTTCACACCGCAACTGCCGCAGCCTACGGTGTCGTTATAGTCCCTGATTCCGCCGACCATGCCGCCCAACTCGCCGGAGGTCGATTGCTGGCCAGACTGCATCTTGCTGCCACCGAACGCGGCCTGGCCTTCCACCATATGAATCAGATCACCGAACGCATCGATCATGATCTCTCCACCGGTTCGCCTGACATCTTCTCCGACCGGTGGGCTGATGTTATCGGTACACCTGCACGTAACGGACTTGTGTCGTTCAGAATTGGTTACCCCGACCGCAAACCAGGGCTGAGTCCGCGTCGCGCACTGGATGACTTCGTGGCCGATCAGGGGGTTTGACCGCCCATTTTCCTACAGCGCCCCCACTACAGCACAGGCGCCTGGCTCAGCAGGGTGCGACCCCAGCCGTCTTCGAGCAGGCGCTCGAGGGTTGCTCCGAGCTTGTATAGTCGGGCATCCTCTCGCGCCGGCGCCATGATCTGGAAGCCGACAGGCAGACCGTCTTCGGGAGCGAGCCCGATCGGCAGGCCCATGCCGGGAACGCCGGCAAGGTTCGCCGGGATGGTCGTCACATCGTTGAGATACATCGCCATCGGGTCGTTG
>NZ_JANLVV010000284.1:0-4784 GCF_031364185.1 Salinibacterium sp.
CCCAGCCATCCTTGACTCCGGCATTGAAGAGTTCAATCGCTGCAGGCACAAGCCATTCAACGTTGCCATGGCGCAGCTCAGAGAGCTGCAGCAGCAAGCGCGACCACTCGAACCAGTGCCCAACCAGCGAGCCGTAGGGACGGAATGGGTCTTCTGGGCGATCGATGTTGAACGTGGGAGCGGCCTCCCAATGCTCATCGAAATGCTCAGGGATGCGCCATTCAAAGGTTCTCCCAGTCTTTAATATGATCAGCTCGCTAATGCGTTGGGCACGATCAAGAAACATCGCCGTACCCGTTGCTTCATAAGCTGCCATATACGCCTCGGCGAGATGCATGTTGGGGTTTTGACCGCGGTAGTTGGGCTCGATCACAGCCCCCTCGCGGGAAAGCAGATCTGTGATCGCGCCCTCAGACTCGACCCACAACGTACTGTCGATGTAGGCATTGGTCGCAGCGAAGAGTTCCTCGGCACCGGCGAGTCCAGCCTGAAGCGCACTGGACGCCGCCAACAATACGAACGCATGCCCGTAACCGCTCTTGTTGTCATTAATGACCTGCCCGGCGGGCGACACTGTGGCGAACCAGCCTCCGTGTGCATGGTCCCGGAAGGGCCCAGCCAGTGCGGCCAAGCCGTGCTCCGCGATCTGCCGCGCGCCCGGACGCCCCATCAGATGCGCGATCGCAAAGCAGTGTATGAGCCGTGCAGTTGCGTACAACTCACGGTTGGCAGCGTCCTCGCGCCGCCCGTGTGCATCCATCGGGGAGAATCCGACGAGGCTGAGGTCGATATCCGATTCATGGAATGCAAGCAAACGCTCACTTTCACCAGCGAGCCAGGCGCGGTGGGCGGGCAGAGTGACCCAGGACGGGCCGGCAGGAGTGGTCATCTTGTTCACTTTCGTTGCGAGCAGCCCGAATCGACTGCGGTCGCCCAGTTCTTCGGCTACGCCCGCGACAACCGCTTGGTGCTCACGATGTTGACGAAAACGGCGACGAGGATGACTATCCCGCGCACGACGTTCTGCATGAAAGGATCCACGCCGGTCAGCACCAAGCCGTTGCTCAGCGCAGCGATGAACAGCACGCCCAGGAGCGAGCCAATCATGGATCCTCGGCCACCGAACAGGCTGGTACCACCGACTACGACCGCAGCAATGACGTCGAACTCGAGACCTGTGGCGGCTGAACTGTTGCCGGAGCCGAGGCGGCTGGCGAAAAGCACACCCGCGAGGGCCGCCAGCAGCCCGGTGATGCCGAAGACGATCATCCGGACGCGCGCCACTGGTATGCCCGACAGCTTCGCCGCTTCGGCATTGCCACCCACTGCGTAGACGCTGCGCCCGAATACGGTTCGTCGCGAAATAAAGATGAACACGAACAGGAGCACGACCATGAAAATAGCCGGATAGGGAATCCCACCGATGCTTCCCGACCCCATCGTCTGGAATCCCAGATCAGGAATGACTACGGGTACCGCGCTCGACATGACCTGCGCCAATCCGCGAAGCCCGAGCCACAGGGCCAAGGTAACGATGAAGCTGGGAATATCGAACACCGCACGCAGGAAGCCCGCCGCGAGACCGATCGAGGCTCCGAGCAGCAATACCAGGATCACCGCTAAGGGAATGGGCACACCCGCAACGATCAACTGTGCCAGGACCACACCACTGAATGCTGCGTTGGCTCCGACCGAGATGTCGATCTCGCCCGCCACGAGCACCAGAGTCATTCCCCAGGCAATGATCCCGACGAAAGCAGCATCGCGAAGAATATTGAATTGATTGGCTGCGGTCAGAAAATTGGGGCCGACCGAAGCCAGGATCACGTAGAGGATCACTAGACCCACCAAAAGCCCCACCTCATTGGCGTGCGCGCGAAGCCACAAAACTAATGCAGGTCTGCCTGTTGCGAAAGTGACCCCGGTTGTCGAGTCAGTCATTGGTGCTCTCCTTCATCATGTGCTCGAACAATGAGTCACGGGTCAATTCACTGACGAGTAGGTCCTCGTGTGTCTTGCCGTCGCGCAGGATGAGGATCCGGTCGCATACCTCCAGAAGTTCTTCGGTCTCGGACGACACCACCACGACGCCGATGCCCGTCGACGAAAGGTCGCGGATGAGGCGATAGATCTGCGCCTTTGCTTCGACGTCGACGCCACGAGTTGGTTCGTCCATCAACAACACCTTTGGTTGCGCGTTGAGCGCTTTGGCGATGACGACCTTTTGCTGGTTGCCCCCGCTGAGAGTAGCGACCAGGGTGGATGGAGAACCGACCTTGATAGACAGGCCCTTGATCGAGTCTCGCACGATAGTTGATATCCGCCTCGGGCTGAGCACGCCGACGGTCGAGACGCGTCTCGGGCTGGACATGACGAGGTTCTCGGCGACGCTGAGGTCAACCACAGCGCCTTGGGCACGGCGATCTTCCGGTGTCAGGACAACACCGGCAGCGAGGGTCGATCGGACGCTCCTGCGCCCAAGGGCTTTACCGTCAAGCACAATCTTCCCTGCGAGGTTCGGCTCGGCTCCGACGATGGCCCGGAGTATCTCGGTTCGGCCGGAACCGAGCAAGCCCGCGATACCGAGAACTTCGCCTCGGTGGACCACGAAATTCGCCGCAACCACCTTGTTGCGGATCGCGAGGTCGCGAACTTCGAGCAGCACTTCACCTCGCACAGCGGCAATTCGCGGTTCAACGTGGACGGTCTCCACGTCGCCGACCATCAGATCGACGACGCGCTGGGGCGTCGCATCGGCGATACTGAGATCCCCGACAATTCGCCCGTCACGCATCACCGTGACCGACGATGCCACCCGACGGATCTCATCCATGCGATGCGAGATGTAGATGATGCCGATACCTGCATCGCTGAGTCGTCTGATGACGTTGACGAGGAGGTCAACCTCATGCCCGGCGAGGGAACTCGTCGGCTCATCGAGAATGAGCAGCCGCGCTCCCATGGACAGGGCGCGGGCGATCTCGACGAGCTGAGTCTCGGCCAGGGAGAGGGATCTCACCGGGGAGTCGAGGGGCAGAGACAGGCCGAGTGACGCGAGCGCTATCCTGGCGTTTTCTTTCACCTCGCCCCATTTGACCCCGCCGAGGTTTGTGGGCCACCTGCCCAGCGAGATGTTCTCAGCCACGGACATGTCCGGGATACTCGCAAGCTCCTGATGGACGGTGGCGATGCCCGCTGAAATAGCGTCCTTCGGGCCCTTGAAGTGTGTGTCGTTCCCGAATACGCGGAGCGTGCCGTCGTTGAGACGCTCCGCGCCTCCGAGAACTTTGATGAGGGTCGACTTTCCTGCCCCGTTCTTGCCCAGCAGCGCCCGCACCTCTCCGTGTGCCATGGTGAAGTTGACGTCATCAAGGGCGAGCACACCGGGATACCTCTTGGTTGCATGTTCGAGTTCGATGAGCGGCGTGACCTCAGCCATGGTCCGGTCCTTTCCTAGTGCGGGTCAACTAACTGATCGGCTGTGTCGATCACGGGATGCCGTCGGCGTGAGCCGTAAGCCATTCGTTCACCGCGTCGATATTGGACGCCTCGAACATCTGCGTCGGGATCGTGGTCAGGTAATTTTCCACTGGCTTGCCGCTGATGGCACGGATCGCCTGCTTAACTGCCTCCCGGCCCATGGCTTGGGCATCCTGGCCGTTGCTGGCGATCAGGATGTCGGGGTCAGAGATGAAGTACTGGCCAAGCTGGACGCTGATGTCCTGGCCGAAGACGACAGTCTTACCCCTCCTGTCGGAGGCGATGACGCCCTGGATGGCTCCGATCGTTCCGTTGTCAGTCGTAGCGAAGAACGCGTCGAGGGTTGGGTTGGCCGTCATGATCGTCGTGGCGGTCGAGGTCGACTTGTCCGGCTCGAACCCGGCCTGGTCTGCGACCCACTGCACGCCGGGAACGATTTCCTCGACACCTTTCTTGAAGCCATCCTTACGCTGGACGCATGCGAGGTAGATATCGCAGTTGAGTATGCCGAAGGTCGGCGCGGTGATCCCGGCGTCCTTGAAGTAATTGCCAGCGATAACTCCGACTTCGTAGCCCATCTTGGTCTGCTCGGTGGTGACCAGCGCGTAGACGAGATCTTTGGCTGCGTCATCCGCGATGCAGGTGTTGTAGCAGACGATTGGGATTCCGGCGTCGTGGGCCTGGCGCACAACGGGCACCGATGCCGTGTCTGAGACCGGCGACATGATGATCGCTTTCACGCCACCCGAGACGAGGGTCGACATGAATTGCGCTTCCTTAGTGGCATCGCCGCCGCTGTTCTGACCGAGCAACTCGAGGCCATCGGCTTTCGCGCCGTCCTCGATTCCCGTTTTGATACCACCATAGAAACCCTGCGCATCGAGGTAGAGAGCGCCGATTTTATCGCCCGCGCCAGAGCCGGTGTCGCCCTCCTGGGGTGCGCATCCCGTCAAAACGAGGCCGAGGGCCGCCGCTCCGGCTACAACGGCTACAAGGCCGCGCCTGCGTGAACTGTGATTACTCATATGAACTCCGTTGGTCAGTTGTGGTCTACGTTGACTTGCGCAATCCGCTGAGAATGGATCGGCGAGGTGATTCTGACACACAGTTGTGATCGATACCAACTACGAGTTTTAACTAACAGGACGAGACTCGGAAAAAATATGACGAAGCGGCATGTTGGGCCTTGTTAACGCCGACTGAAAACAGGGCCAGAAACGCCAAGCGGGTTCTAGGTCTCGTTGCAACACTCCATCAGAATTCGGAGTGTGGACATCATGGGACGACGTGGACGTAAGAGATGG
>NZ_JANLVV010000316.1:0-1650 GCF_031364185.1 Salinibacterium sp.
ATATTTCATCAGGTCATCGACCTCGTCGAGGCGCTGCTGGGTGACGGTGAAGGTGCGCAGCTCGCTCTGGAACGAGATGAAGACCAGCCCCGCTTCTGCTTCGTTCTCAAAGGAATAGCTGCGCCGAAACATCAGCCCCGAACCGGTGAACGAAGGATGCGCTCCCCGCGCGTGGGCCCGAGCGGGGACGAGATACTCGCCCTCCGGTGTCTTTGAGGTGAGGTTGACCTGGTCATCGGGGCCGCCGCCGGAGAGTGGCGCCCCGTCACTCAACCGTCGTCCGATGATCGCCTCCCGCGCGTCAACGGTCTGGGCGCGAAATCGTGCGGTGTCGATGCGCAGGCGCCGGATGACACACACCGTCGCGCCCGTCAGCGCCCCCGATCCGATCCAGACGCTTTTCTTCAGCTCGGCATCTCCGCGGGGCACCACGATGCCATCCATAAAACCGAGAGGATTGCGCGCCTTGGTGCCCTCGCCGGTGCCCCGGAAAATCAGCTGCTCCCATCGCGGTCGCGCCCCCGGCAGCAGCACCGTGAGGTCGGCGAGCACGGCGCCGAGCACGGTGGGGTCGCTCGAATGCGCCGACAGCATCACGTCGCCGCCGACATGGGTCGGGTCGATGTTGTCGTCTCCGGCGAACCGGGGCAGCTCGGCGGCACCCGGAAGCGAGGGGTCGATCGCGGCCACCAGCCGAGGGCCGATGCCGACCGAGATCGTCAGGTCCCCGGGGCCATCGGGCAGCAGGTCGCTGGGTTCGGCCCGCCCGGTCAGATCGAGGATGCGTGCACCCAGCGCCGCGAGCCAGTCTGCGCGGGCGAGCTCGGTGTTGACCACGGCCACCCGGCCGAATCGCTGGGGAACGGCCGGAAGGTGGATGCCCGCCTGGTACCGCCCCGAGGCCGGAACGCGCTGCGGTTGCGCGGCAGCGGCGGGCGGCACGGCGGGCGGCGCGGTAGGTGGTGCGGCCTGTGGTGCGCTAGCAGCGACCGCTCCTGCACCCAGCCCAAAGCCGATCGCGCCGCCGATCGCACTTCCCAGCGCGCCCTGCAGCACTCCGCGGCGGGTGGGGAGCGTGCGCTCCACGTCACTCACGGGGCACCCGGTGCGGCGGCGGAGGGAGACACGGTGGAGGGAGACACGGTGGAGGGAGACACTGTGGACGGAGCCACGGTGGACGGGGACACCGAGGGCAGCAACACGGCTCCGCCGTCGGAGAAGTCGACGGTCATCCACACGCCACTGACGGGTGCCTCGAACACGAGCAGCGTGCCGATGTCGTCGACCCAATATCGCGCTCGTTCGCTGCTGGGCGCTGATGTGGTCGCGCCGTCGGCGGAGGGCCCCACAAACACGTCGACCGCCGTGGTGCCGATCGCGTCGGAGCGAAGCCACACCGCATCAGACTGCGCGAGCAGTTGGGGATTCTCGGGGCGGTCGGCGCCGAGGCTCCCCACGAGCGCGAGGGCGGTTGCAAGCGGGTTGGCCGAGGGGTCGAGTGGGTAGCCGACCCAGCCATCGGTCGGCAGCGGGATGTCCGGCTCATCACTCGGCGTATCCCTGAAGGCGACCGTGTCGGAGTTCCACCACACCGTGCCACCGCCTGCGACCGCGCCGTAGCCGACACCCTGCCCGAAGTCGTACCACCCG
>NZ_JANLVV010000323.1:0-1253 GCF_031364185.1 Salinibacterium sp.
GCATCTCCGCGGGGCACCACGATGCCATCCATAAAACCGAGAGGATTGCGCGCCTTGGTGCCCTCGCCGGTGCCCCGGAAAATCAGCTGCTCCCATCGCGGTCGCCCCCCCGGCAGCAGCGCAGTGAGGTCGGCGAGCACGGCGGCGAGCACGGTGGGGTCGCTCGAATGCGCCGACAGCATCACGTCGCCGCCGAGATGAGTCGGGTCGATGTCGTCGTCACCGGCGAACCGGGGCAGTTCGGCGGCACCCGGAAGCGAGGGGTCGATCGCGGCCACCAGTCGAGGGCCGATGCCGACCGAGATCGTGAGGTCGCCGGGGCCATCCGGCAGGAGATCGCTGGGTTCGGCCCGCCCGGTCAGGTCGAGGATGCGTGCACCCAGCGCCGCGAGCCAGTCTGCGCGGGCGAGCTCGGTGTCGACCACGGCCACCCGGCCGAATCGCTGGGGAACGGCCGGAAGGTGGATGCCCGCCTGGTACCGCCCCGAGGCCGGGACGCGCTGCGGTTGCGCGGCAGCGTCGGGCGGCCCGGCGGGTGGCCCGCCGGGTGGCCCGGCAGGTGGTGCGCCAGCAGCGACCGCCCCTGCACCCAGCCCGAAGCCGATCGCGCCGCCGATAGCACTTCCCAGTGCGCCCTGCAGCACTCCGCGGCGAGTGGGCAGCCTCCGCTCCACGTCACTCACGGGGCACCCGGTGCGGCGGCGGAGGGAGACACGGCGGACGGAGCCACGGTGGAGGGAGACACTGTGGAGGGAGACACTGTGGACGCAGCCGCGGTGGACGGGGACACCGAGGGCAGCAACACAGCGCCGCCGTCGGAGAAGTCGACGGTCATCCACACGCCACTGACGGGTGCCTCGAACACGAGCAGTGTGCCGATACCGTCGACCCAGTATCGCGCTCGTTCGCTGCTGGGCGCTGATGTGGTCGCGCCGTCGGCGGAGGGCCCCACAAACACGTCGACCGCCGTGGTGCCGATCGTGTCACTGCGAAGCCACACCGCGTCAGACTGCGCCAAAAGTTGCGGGTTCTCGGGGCGGTCGGCGCCGAGGCTCGCCACAAGCGCGAGGGCGGTAGCGAGCGGGTTGGCCGAGGGGTCAAGGGGGTAGCCAACCCAGCCATCGGTCGGCAGCGGGATGTCCGGCTCATCACTCGGCGTATCCCTGAAGGCGACCGTGTCGGAGTTCCACCACACCGTGCCACCGCCTGCGACCGCGCCGTAGCCGACACCCTGCCCGAAGTCGTACCACCCG
>NZ_JANLVV010000336.1:0-30151 GCF_031364185.1 Salinibacterium sp.
GGTGTTAGCGAGTCACTGGCGCCGGTAGCGCAGTGGAGGGCGTCGGTGCAGGGTCAGTTTGCGGCGCGGAAGGCGATGCAACCACAGGAGCGACTGCGCTTCCGCTTGTTGCGGCCGTGTCTACCAGCGGCATTCCGGCGAGCAGGGAGTTGGTAATCAGGTTGCAGTTTCCGCCGCACCCCATCGGGTCAGCCGTTCCTGGTGAACCGTAGACCGCGCCGGAGGCGATGTTCAGGGTAAGCGGTGCGGGATTCGGCACCATCCCAAAATGTGCAGCGTTCATGGCGAGACGTTGGCTCGAGCTCAGGACGTTCAGGGTCTCGCTGCGGGCATCTTGCGCGCGCAGAAGTTCCTTCTGCTGCTGCTGCAGGGCCTCGATCTGGAAGGCACCATCCGAGACGACAATGCTGAGCATCAATTGGGCGGCGAAGATCAGGAACAGGCTCAGGATGGTGACCACCGCGTACGCAAGTTTTGGGCGAGCCCGGCGCTGCTCGCGGGTGGTGACGATCTCAATGTGGGGATGTGTCGTGGGCGCCGGAGCGACAAGCGGTCGAGCATAGGCGGCTGAAGCGCTCATGCGATATCCCTCAGACGTTCGACGGCCCGAAGCCGCACGGATGCTGCTCGCGGATTACGAGAGATTTCGTCGTCGCTTGCGCGCTCGGCACCGCGCACGAGCAATCGAAGTTCCGGGCGGTGCTCGGGCAATTCGACCGGCAGACCGCGCGGGGCCGTGGATGCCGACCGGGCCTGAAGCACTCGCTTGACAATGCGGTCTTCCAACGACTGGTAGGACAGCACCACCATCCGCCCGCCCACGCCCAGCGCGTCGACCGCGGCGGGGAGGGCTCGCTCGAGCACTGACAGTTCCTGGTTCACCTCGATACGCAGGGCCTGGAACACGCGTTTGGCGGGATGGCCAGCACGTTGGGCGGCGGCGGGCGTTGCCGCAATCACTAGTTCGACGAGCTCGGCCGAGGTCTCCAGCGGCTTCTCTTCACGACGCTGCACAATGCGGCTGGCGAATCGCGGTGCTAGTTTTTCATCGCCGTACTCGTAGAAGATTCGGCGAAGCTCGCCCTCGCTGTAGGTAGCGAGGATCTGCGCAGCAGTACGCTCGCTTGTGGCATCCATCCGCATATCCAGCGGCGCGTCCCTGGAGTACGAGAAGCCGCGATCCACGCGATCGAGCTGCAAAGACGAGACGCCCAGATCGAAAAGCACTCCGTCGACCGTTGTCAGGCCCAGGCGCCCCAACACCGGAACGACCTCGTCGTAGACGGCGTGCACGAAATGCACCCTCGCCGCGAACGGCTCTAGTCGACGCCGCGCGATGGATAGGGCGTCCTGGTCGCGGTCAATGCCGACAAGGATGATCCCGGGAAAGCGCTGGAGGAATGCTTCGGCATGACCGGCCATCCCCAGGGTTGCGTCGAGGAGAACGGCGCCGTCATTGTCGAGCGCGGGGGCGAGCAATTCGATCGTGCGCTCGAGGAGTACCGGCGTATGGATGGTGTTATCAGACATGATGAAGGGGAAAATTCGCTGCTACTTCGTCGTTGACGCTGATCCCCATCCGGTCCGACCTGGCATCGGGGAAGAAAGCCAGGGCGTACGGCTGGGAGTCAGCGTCAACGACTCTGTGGTGTCGAATCACAAGAGACCCGGAATCACCTCCTCCGTGGTGTTTGCGAAGTCAGATTCGGCGCTCTCGTAATAGGTGTTCCAGGCTTCGGTGTTCCAGATCTCGGCACGATCGCCGGCGCCGATTACGGTGAGTTCTCGACCAAGACCGGCGTACTCACGAAGATTCGCGGGGATCGTCACACGGTTCTGGCTGTCAGGTACCTCCTGGTTGGCACCCGAGAGGAACAGTCGCAGAAAGTCGCGGGTCTGCTTGCTGGTGAGGGATGCCTGGCGCACCTTGTGCTGGATGTTCTCAAACTCGCGTTGGCTAAAGACGTAAAGACAGCGCTCCTGGCCCCGGGTGACGACCATTCCGGACGACAGTTCGTCGCGGAACTTCGCGGGCAGGATCACCCGCCCCTTGTCATCGAGCTTGGGGGCATAGGTGCCAAGGAACACGGCAGCCTCCCCTCATTCTCCGGCCCGGATTCAGATAAGCTCCACTTTACTCCACTTTGCTCCACAATTCTCAAGAAAACTCAAATACTTCCCCAAAAACATTCTCAGTTACCCGTAAACAGGGGGCGCCTGGGGGTGGAGGGAAATGCCGGGCTTCGGCTTCATCGCTCCTCCACCGGGCACAAAAAAGGGCCAGCCCGAAGGCTGGCCCCACTAGGAAAGGGTGTTACTCGCGACCGTCCTGACGTTTCTCCCAGCGGTCGTTGAGGTTCGACATGAACGTCGATGAACCTCCTCGGGGCTTGCCCTGTGTCGGCGACTCCTTCGGCGGCGGGACGGAACCCGTGCGAGGCGGTGCGAAGATCAGCAGTACGCCGACAAACATCACGGCGAAACCCAGGATGCCAACGAGCGGCTGGCGGACAATCACGCCAGCGACGAGAGTCGCGATGCCAAGCACTCCTACCAGGACTCCCACGACGAGCACCCGGTAATTGGGTCGCCCGCGGTTCGGATTGACCGTCGCGACGAAATCAGCGTCGTTGTGATAGAGACTTCGCTCCATCTCCTCCAGGAGTCGCTGCTCCTGCTCGGAAAGTGGCATCCTGTTCCCCTCGCATCTCGGGATAACCGCGTAAAACTCATTCCACGCGTGAACCTTAATAGTACGCCCGCAACGATGGCTAGGCTAGACGGGTGGCTGAGAGTACCCGGTTAGTTGACCTTGTTCAACTGAGAGTTGACGAGTTCGTTTCCGAACGCACGAGGGAACTTGCCGCAATCGCACCTGAGCTTGGCCACTTCACCGATGTGACCCGCTCTTTCCTGTCGGGCGGCAAGCGATTTAGAGCTCTGTTCTGCTACTGGGGTTGGCAGTCTGTCACCGCCACCATCGATAACTTTGATCCTCTTGCCGACGCCGTCACGGGACCCGCGCTGCCGGGTATTGTCCTTGCGGCCTCTGCTCTTGAGGTGTTCCATGCGGCTGCCCTCGTACACGATGACATCATGGACAATTCGGACACCCGCCGCGGCGCCCCCTCGGCGCATAAACGATTTGAAACCCTCCACCGTGACGGTGCCTGGACGGGGGACGCCGTCGCCTTCGGTCGCTCTGCCGGCCTCTTGCTGGGTGACCTGCTTTTGGGGTGGAGTGACGAGTTATTCGATCGTGGCACCTCGTTGCTTGCCGATCCGGCCGCTGGTGCTGCCGGCCGTGCCGAGTTCGCCACCATGCGAACCGAGGTCACCGCGGGGCAATACCTCGACATCCTCGAAGAGAACGCGTGGGCAAGCTATCCGGATGCCGAGGCGCTGCCTCGGGCCCACCGGGTGATCGTATACAAATCAGCGAAATACAGCATCGAGGCGCCACTGGCAATTGGGGCCGCGTTGGGCGGCGGCAGTGCTGCGCAATTGGCCGCGCTGCGCTGCTTTGGACTGCCACTCGGGGTCGCATACCAGTTGCGGGACGACATGCTGGGGGTGTTCGGTGATCCAGATGTCACGGGAAAACCAGCCGGAGACGACCTCAGGGAGGGCAAACGCACCGTGCTCATCGCGCTGGCTCGCACTAAACTTCCCACCCACGTGCGGCACGTGATCGACGAGTTGCTTGGAGACTCCGATCTCGACTCACAGCAGGTCGAGATGATCCGCACCTCGCTGATTGAGTGCGGCGCGGTAGACCATGTGGAGCGCATTATCGACCACAACGTGGGTCTCGCGCAGGCTGCGATTCGGGATGCTCCGCTGGCGGCCTCTGCACGTAGCCAGTTGCTCGACCTCGCCGACACGGTCACCCGCCGGGTCGCATGACCTACTTCACGACGTCGTCTGCCTAGAAACCGAGCGCCTGGGCGACTCGGCGTACCTCGGCTTTGCGCCCCGCGGCCAGGGCAGTGATCGGGCTCACCCCGAGGCTCTGGTCCGTGTTGAGCAACCAACGCATCGATTCTTCGTCGTTGAAACCACTGTCGCTGAGCACGATAAGGGTGCCTTTGAGCTCGTGCATCGGCTCACCATTGACAATGAAGCCAGCGGGCACCTTCCACACCCCGTCGATCCGGCTCGCCAGGAGCGCGCGATCCTCAATCAGTCGCCGCACCTGGCTCACTTTGAGACCGAGCATCTCGGTGAGGTCGGGGATCGTCAGCCAGCGCACGTCGGGTGATTCAGTCACGCGTCAACCCTGCCATGGTCAGAAGTGAATACCGTGTTAAGCCCTCGGCAAGGGAATGTTTCCAACAAATTAATTGGTTTCACATCAGTCACAGTGATTGACACGGGTTACCACCTGTGCCAGCGTGATATGCGACATTACCGCCAGCATTGGCGCGGCATCCTCGCGGGGGCGAAGAGCGGAGCACAGATCATGACAGATATTCTGAACGACACCGGAGGTCTTGCAAGGAACGTTTTTGCAGGTCTTGTGCCTACTTCAGTCGCGGCCAGCCCGCGGACTGGCGAACGTACCCGGCAGGCGAGGAATGCTTTTGCGACGGGTTCTGTCCTTCTCGTCGGATCGATTGCCGCCATGACTCTCAATCTCTCCGGCCCGGTCGAGGCCGCCGAAGCCCGGCCGATGATGACTCCGCGCGGTTCAGCGTCCGAGTTGGGACGAACCATCCGCGAAGCCATAACTGCTGCCAACTCCGCGATCAAATCCACTGCGGCGTCCCTCTCTCGGGCGGCTGCGGCACCGGCACCCGTCACATACTCGGTGGCGGCAGGAGACACGATCAGCAGCATCGCCGGTCAGTTCGGCCTGTCCACCGCGTCCGTACTGGCGATGAACGGCCTCGGCTGGTCCTCGCTGATTTTCCCTGGGCAGGTCCTGACGCTGGGGATTCCGGCTCCGACCGTCGTCGAAGCGCCCGTTGAGGTCGCCCCCACCGTCAAATACACGATTGTGGCGGGTGACACGATCGGCTCCATCGCCGAACGGTTTGGGGTACCGACCGCCATTGTGCTGAGCGCCAATGGTCTCGGGGCATCAAGTCTGATCTTCCCGGATCAGAGCCTCACCATTCCCTCGGGAATTGCGCCCGCTGCGCCGATCGAGCCAGAACTTGCCGTCGACCTCGCTTCCCATTCCGCTGCGCTGGGTGGCGGTTCGTACACCATCGTCTCGGGCGACACCGTCGGCGGGATCGCTGCCGCACACGCCATCAGCGAACGGTCGCTACTTGACGCCAACGGCCTGCAACCATCCAGCCTTATCTTCTCCGGCGACACTCTGACACTGCCCGCGTCGGCCGCAGTTTCCACCGCCATCGCGACGACCGCTGTGGGGTCAGTTGTGACCATGATGGATGCCGAGATGCGAGCCAATGCGACGGTGATCGTCCAGGTCGGACACGAACTTGGAGTATCGAGCAGAGGGGTCGTCATTGCCCTGGCGACTGCAATGCAGGAATCGTCGTTGCGCAACCTGCAGTGGGGCGACCGTGATTCGGTGGGATTGTTCCAGCAACGCCCAAGCACCGGATGGGGCTCTGTGCAGCAGCTCACCACTCCTGACTACGCCTCCCGGCTTTTCTTCGGCGGGCCCACCAATCCCAATGCCGGGGTCACGCGTGGGCTGCTTGATATTTCGGGCTGGGAATCCATGCCACTCACCGTGGCGGCCCAGGAGGTTCAGACATCGGCATTCCCGACCGCGTATGCGCAATGGGAAGCTTCGGCACTGATGTGGTACTCCGAGCTTGACTAACCCGCTCAGTTTCGCTGGCAAGGCGAGATGTCACATCACAATTGCCGAGCCGATCCCGCGGCGAGCCGTGTCTGGTCCGTGAGCACCCAGCCCCGAACTTTAGAATCCTAGGGTGACCGTCAACAGCACCGACCCGATGATTGGTCGCCTCCTCGACGGTCGGTACCAAATCCGGTCGCGCATCGCGCGCGGCGGTATGGCCACCGTCTACCTCGCGACCGACCTTCGTCTCGAGAGACGGGTCGCCATTAAAATAATGCACGGTCACCTTGCCGACGACAGCAAATTCAAGGAACGCTTCATTCAGGAAGCTCGGTCGGCGGCGCGCCTGGCCCACCCGAACGTCGTCAATGTTTTCGACCAGGGCCAGGACAGTGACATGGCCTACCTCGTCATGGAATACCTGCCCGGCATCACCCTGCGAGACCTGCTCGCCGAGCACACATTACTGACGACCGAGCAGACCCTGGACATTCTGGAGGCGGTTCTCGCGGGGCTTGCGGCGGCCCATAAGGCCGGGATCGTGCACCGCGACCTCAAGCCAGAGAATGTGCTGCTGGCCGACGATGGTCGAATCAAGATCGGTGACTTTGGACTGGCTCGAGCCGCGTCAGCCAACACCGCGACCGGCGCGGCGCTTCTGGGAACGATTGCGTACCTCTCCCCCGAGCTTGTAACCCGGGGAGTTGCTGACACCCGCAGCGACATCTACGCGATCGGCATCATGATGTACGAGATGTTGACAGGCGAGCAGCCCTTTAAGGGCGAGCAGCCCATGCAGATCGCCTACCAGCACGCGAACGACTCCGTCCCGGCTCCGAGCCGCAAGAATTCCAGAATCCCGGCAGAACTTGATGACCTCGTGCTCTGGTCGACCTCGCGGGAGCCCGACGACAGGCCACGCGATGCTCGCGCCATGCTCGACCGCCTCTACGAGGTGCACAGCGACCTGATGACTGCTCTGCCGACGACAGCGGCCACCTCGGTGCAGCGCACCATGGTGATGCCCACGGCGGTGTCGGCGGATGCCACGGCAGAGACCCAGGTCATCGGCCAGCGCGGGCGTCTGCCGCTGGCCCCCTCCTCCGTGCACGCGCAGTCGACGTTGGTCCGGCGCTCGGGTGGCGACTCCACGTCCGCCCTTGCCGAGAAGGTCAGAAAGCGTCGCAGCCGCGCCCCTCTCGTTGTCATCCTCGTCCTGCTGCTGGTGGCGGCCGCTGGCACGGCTGGCTGGTATTTCGGGTTCGGCCCTGGCTCAAGTGTGACCATTCCGTCGAATCTTGCGGGGATGACCGTGCAGGAGGCTACTGCCGCCCTCGAGAACCTCGGACTGACAGTTAACCCCGAGGTGGGCACCACCAGCGATCCGGTGGTTGCGCCGGGCGCCGTGGCGAGAACCGATCCGCCATCCGGATCCAGCGTCGCTCGCGGGTCACCAGTGACACTGCTGACGTCAAGTGGCCCGAAATTGCTGGACGTGCCCGCCTTTGCGGGAATGACGGAGGATGACGCGAAGACCGCTATCACAGCGGCGCCGTTCGCTCTCGACGAGAATGTCATCCGCCAGTTCGACGACACCGTCGCGGCGGATACTGTCATTGATGCCCTCTCCGCGGACGGCGCCAGCCTTACCGGCGTGGCTCAATACGGCGAAGGCCAGTTGGTGACCCTGATCGTCTCATCGGGGCCACTTCCAGATCTGGCAGGCCTTACGGTCGACGAGGCATCCGGTGCACTGGATGAGGTAGGGCTCGCGTATGGCGAGGTTAGGGAAGAAGAGAATAGTGACACGATTCCCCAGGGTTCGGTCATCCGTGCCGTCCCGGTAGCCGGTGCCACGATAGTGCGCGAGGGCGACACCGTCGATCTCATCACGTCACGGGGCATCGAGCAGGTAGAAGTCCCGGATGTTGTAGGCCAGCCCTGGTCTACCGCGAAACAGATTCTGGTCGAATCGGGCTTCGACCTTCAGTACAACGGCGTCGCCGACCTGCTGCCCGACACGTTCATCGTGTCCGGGCTGAACCCCGGAGGCGGCGAACGAGCCCCGAAGGGCAGCAAGTTGAAGATCAGCTTCAGCGCCTAGAAAGCGGCCAGCTCTTCAGCCACCAGGAACGCCAATTCCAAAGACTGCATGTGGTTCAATCTCGGGTCGCATAATGACTCATAGCGGGTTGCGAGGGTAGCCTCGTCAATCTGCTCCGAGCCACCGAGACACTCCGTGACGTCGTCGCCGGTGAGTTCGATGTGGATGCCGCCCGGGTAGGTTCCCGCGGCACTGTGAGCGGCAAAGAAGCCCTTCACCTCGTCGACGACGTCGTCGAACCGACGAGTCTTGTAGCCGTTGGGGGTGGTGAGTCCGTTGCCGTGCATGGGGTCAGAGACCCAGAGCGGTGTCGCATCCATTCCTTTAATTGCCTCCAGCAGCGGGGGCAGAGCGTCGCGAACCCTGCCAGCACCCATGCGGGTAATGAACGTGAGGCGGCCTGGCTCGCGGTTCGGGTCCAGTTTGTCGATCAGGCGCTCCATGTCGTCGGCGCTGGTCGAGGGCCCGAGCTTGACGCCGATCGGGTTGCGCACACGAGAGAAATAGTCGACGTGGGCCCCATCGAGGTCGCGAGTGCGCTCGCCGATCCAGAGGAAGTGAGCACTCGTGTTGTACGGCGTGCCGGTGCGAGAATCGATGCGCGTCATCGGCCTCTCGTAGTCCATCAGGAGGCCTTCATGGCTGGAGTAGAACTCGACGCGCTTCAGTTCATCAAAATCGGCGCCTGCTGCTTCCATGAATTTTATGGCACGGTCAATTTCGCCCGCGACTTTTTCGTATGCGTGGTTGGCGGGGTTCTGTGCGAAACCCTTATTCCATGAGTGCACCTGGCGCAGGTCGGCAAAACCACCCTGAGTAAATGCGCGAACCAGATTGAGGGTGGATGCCGCGGTGTGATAGCCCTCGACCAGCCGAGCCGGATCGGCCTCCCGCGATTCCGGGGTGAAGTCGAATCCGTTGACAATGTCACCGCGGTACGCGGGCAGCGTGACGTCACCCCTGGTCTCGGTGTCGCTGGAACGCGGCTTGGCAAACTGGCCCGCCATCCGCCCCATCTTCACGATCGGCTTTGATGCCCCGTAGGTCAGCACTACTGCCATCTGCAGGATCGTCTTAACTCGGTCCCTGATGTTCTGTGCCGTGGCACCCGCGAAGGTCTCGGCACAGTCCCCGCCCTGCAGCAGGAATGCGTCACCCCGCGCGGCCGTGGCGAGCCGCTCGCGCAGCACATCGACCTCACCGGCAAAGACGAGGGGCGGAAGGCCCCCAATTTTGGCGGATGCGGCGCCGACGGCGTCACTGTCGGGCCATGTCGGCTGCTGCCTGATGGGCAGTGTGCGCCAATAGTCCAAACCGGCGATCACTGCAGGATCAGCGAGCACAACAGGTTCGGACGGGTCGACCACGAGAGGATTCCTTAGCTATGACGGGAGGGTATTTTTAGTACGGACGGGGCGCGAGGCCTCGCACAGCCTATCGGCTGCGAGAAGCCTTCTTTTCCTTGACCGAGCTGGCATAGGTGTCGACGTATTCCTGCCCGCTGATGCGACTCAGTTCGTACATGATCTCGTCAGTGATGGAGCGCAGGATGAACCTGTCACCCTCCATTCCCTCAAAGCGGGTGAAGTCGAGGGGCTCGCCAAAAATCACGCCAATGCGGCGCACCTTCGGGAGCTTGCTGCCAATCGGCATGACTTTCTCCGTATCAACCATGGCAACGGGCACGACAGGCACGTGCCCCTCAAGAATCATCCGGGCGACGCCCGTGCGACCTCGATACATTTTTCCGTCCGGACTGCGCGTGCCTTCCGGGTAGATGCCCAGCACTCCCCCTCGCGCAATGACCGCCAGCCCGGTGTTCAGCGAGGCCTCAGACGCTTTGCCCCCTGACCGGTCGATCGGCAGCATTCCTGTGCCGAGCAGGAAGTGTTTGGTCGCCCAATTCTTGAATCCCTTGCCCGTGAAGTAATCACTTTTGGCCAGAAAGTAGATGCGGCGATCGATCAGAAGCGGCAGAAAGATCGAATCGATGAAGGAGAGATGGTTGCTGGCAAGGATGACACCACCGGTTTTCGGGATGTTCTCAAGCCCGACGACCCAGGGCCTGAACACTGTCTTCAGCAGCGGACCAGCCACGAGGTTCTTCATGAACCAGTAGAACATCGCACTACCTCCGACCGGAAATCTCTACTCTAACGCTCCGTCGCGCGGACCCCAGGCGTCACTCCGGAGGCGGGCGAGATCCGCCGCGCCCACCACTCCGGCGTCGTTCACCAGCTCGGCCATCACGAAAGCCGGCTCAGGATGATATCCACGCGCTGGCAGATTCTCTCGGTACGCGTCTCGAATGGGATTCAGCAGGAGGTCACCCGCCACGGCCACTCCCCCGCCGAACACGAACATCTCGGGGTCAAGCACGGCACTGAGCGAGGCACAGGCCTGCCCGAGCCAGTGTCCGAGTTGCTCGAGTGCGCGGATCGCGCCAGGATCCTCGGCCGCGATCAGGGTGCCGACGGTGGCGCCATCCAGGGTTCCGTGTTGCCGGCGCGCTTCGGCAAGAGCGAGGCCAATACCACCCACGTCTGCAATCTCATTGGCCATTCGCAACAGCGCGCGCCCGGATCCGTATTGTTCGATACAGCCTCGCGCGCCGCAGCCACACGGAAGCCCGTCGGGCACCACCCTCATGTGGCCGAGTTCGGCTCCGGTACCGAATCCGCCCCGGAAGAGTTGGCCGCGAGACACGATTGCGCCCCCGACGCCGGTACCGATGGTGAGCATTGTCATGTCAGACACAGTGCGACCGGCCCCGAACCTGAATTCGGCCCATCCTGCCGCGTTGGCATCGTTATCAATGGTCACCGTGAGGTGGAGACGCTCGGAGAGCCGATCGCGCAGCGGCTCATTGCGCCAGTTCACGTTGGGCGTGTAGTAGACAGTCGACTGTTCGACGTCAATGAAACCCGGGGCGGCGACCCCCACCGCAGACACCTCGTGGCCCGCCGCGAGTTTCTGGACCATTGCCACTACCGCATCAATGATCGCCTCAGAATTGCCCGCATTGGTGGCAACCCGGTCTTCTGCGAGAATCTCACCGGCCTGCGTCACTACGGCGCCCGCAATTTTGGTCCCGCCGATGTCGATTCCAATGGCATGCACGATCGTCGAGTTTACCGAAGCCGATGACCTATCAATCCCGCCGCTCCCTGTCGCCGCTCCGAACACCGTCGACAGCGCCGGATCGCATCATAGAATGGGGCCACAAAGCCCCGACCGGTGCCGAAGGAGATGCCGTGAAACAGTTCGACGTTCCCGCCCTTGTGGAAGCAGACCCCACAGCCAACGCGACCGATCTACTCGTCGCGCGGGTCAAGGAAACCCCCAATACGATCCTCTTTGCGCTCCCCACATCGGATGGAGGCTGGTCGGATGTCACGGCCGCCGAATTTTTGGCACAGGTGACCGCACTCGCCAAGGGTTTTGTTGCCGCCGGAATCGAACCCGGAGACAAAATTGGCATCATGTGCAAGACCAGCTACGAATGGACGCTGATTGATTTCGCGGTGTGGTTTGCCGGAGCCGTTCTCGTGCCGATCTACGACACGTCTGCGCCCAGCCAAATCCTGTGGAACCTGACCGACTCAGGCTCAATCGGGATGATCACCGAAACGGCGCAGCACTTCGCCAGCTTTGATGAGATTCGCGCGGACGCACCCGCGGTGACCTACACCTGGAAGATCGACCTGGGTGATCTCGACAAGCTTGCCAGCTCCGGCGTCGCGGTCACGGATGTGGAAATCGAACGCCGTCGCACGATCGCACACGGTTCTGATCTCGCCACGCTGATCTATACCTCCGGCACTACGGGCAAGCCCAAGGGTTGCATCCTCACGCATTCGAACTTTGTCGAGACCAGCCGCAACGCCATGAGAGCAATACCGGAGGTCGTGAATCCGGAATCCAGCACCCTGCTGTTCATCACCATGGCCCACGTGTTCGCACGCTTCATCGCAGTGCTGTCGGTGCACGGGGGGGTCAAGGTCGGTCACCAAGCCGATACGAAGCTTTTGCTTCCTTCGATGGGCTCCTTTAAACCCACCTTTCTTCTCGCAGTGCCACGGGTGTTTGAAAAGGTGTACAACTCGTCAGAACAGAAAGCGGAGGCAGGTGGTAAGGGCAAGATCTTCCGCAAGGCAGCCGAGGTTGCGATCGCGCACTCGAAGGCCGTCGATGCGGGCACTGTGCCCTTCGGTCTCAAGCTCCAGTTCGCCGTGCTCGACCGCCTCGTGCTCAGTAAGATCCGTGCGGCGCTCGGCGGGAGGGTCGCCTACGCCGTGTCCGGCTCAGCACCTCTTGGACTGCGCCTCGGCCACTTCTATCGCAGTCTCGGGATGACCATTCTCGAAGGGTACGGTCTCACAGAGACCACGGCCCCTATCTCTGTCAACCTTGCCTCGAACTTCAAGATCGGCAAGGTCGGCCCGCCACTACCCGGTGTTTCAGTGCGCATCGCTGACGACGGTGAGGTGCAGGCGAAGGGAGTGGATGTCTTCGCCGGGTACTGGAACAATAAGCAGGCAACCGACGAGGCATTCGACGGGGAGTGGTTTCGCACGGGTGATATCGGGGTCATCGACGACGATGGCTACCTCGAGATCACCGGAAGAAAGAAGGAGATCATTGCCACCGCGGGCGGCAAGAAGGTCGCTCCCGCCCTACTGGAAGACCCCATCCGGGCAAATCCAATCATCGGCCAGGTAATCGTAGTCGGCGACCAAAAGCCGTTCATCGCGGCACTCATCACCCTTGACGACGAGATGCTCCCGGTGTGGCTAAACAATAATGGCCTGGATGCGACCATGACAGTGTCAGAGGCCGCCGTCAACCCGAGAGTCATCGCCGAAATCCAGAGCGCCGTCGATGCCGCGAACTCTCACGTGTCGCGGGCGGAATCAATTCGCAAGTTCGTCATCCTGGATGCCGATCTCACCGAAGGAAGCGGTCATTTGACACCCAAAATGAGCATCAAGCGAAACGTCATCCTGAAAGATTTCGCTGACTCGATCGAAGGAATGTACTCCGGTTCCCCCGAGACGGAGGGCATATCGCTGGCTCACTAGTCGACGGGGATTAGTACCAGGGGGCCATGCGGATCAACCGCATGGCCTCTTTCTTTGTCTCGGAATCGAGCCCCTCAATAAACAGGTGACCGTCGAGGTGATCTGTCTCGTGCTGCAGTGCCTGGGCCATTAGTTGCGTGCCACTCAGCTCGATCGGGTTACCGTCGAGGTCGACCCCGGTCACCCGAGCGAACGGATAGCGCCTGCGCGGGAAATAAAATCCCGGCACCGAGAGACAGCCCTCGTCGACCAGTTCCGGCTCTCCTGTCACCTCGGCGAGAACGGGATTGATGATGTAGCCAACCACCCCGTCGACGTTGTAGCTGAATGCGCGAAGACCGACACCAATCTGGTTCGCTGCAACTCCGGCCCGGCCCGGCAGTTGCACCGTGTCAAGAAGGTCGTCCACCAACGCGGCCGCCCGGGGATCATCGCGGCGAAGTGGGTCACAGGCAGAGCGAAGCACCGGGTCGCCAAACACGCGAATCTGTCGTTCCGTCATCGATTCAGGATGCGCGCTGCGCGTCAAGTCCATCGACGACGATGGCCGCCAACTCTCGCGCCGCGCTGCGCGTATTCGGCTTGAGCTGGCGATACCTGATCACCGAACCCGTCGCGAGAGTCGGGTCGTAGGGCATGCGCGCGATGGCCCTCACCCTCGAGGCAAAATGGGCCTCGATCTCGTCGAGCTTCACCAGATTCGTGCCCTGGGTTGCTGTGTTCAGAGCGACCACGGCATTCTTCACCAGCTCCGGATACCCGTTGGACTCGAGCCAGGTGAGAGTCTCCGAGGCGAGCCTGGCCTCGTCGACGCTGCCTCCGGAGACCACGATCACCGAGTCGGCGCGCTGGAGAGTCGCACTCATGGCGGAGTGAAGCATCCCGGTGCCGCAATCGGTGACCGCGACCGAGTAGAAGCGTTCGGCAATATCGGCGACCACGTTGTAGTCGTCTTCGTCAAATGCTTCCGAGATGGTGGGGTCGGCGTCGGACGCGAGCACATCCATCCGAGTCTCGTCCCTCGAAATCAGGGTTTGGAACTCGTTGAACGTGGTGACCGATCGAGCTCGGGTGATCACATCCCGCACGGTGGCGCGAGTGTTGCGTGTGATGCGTTCGGCGAGTGTTCCTCGGTCGGGGTTGGCATCAATCGCGATGATGCGGTCTTCGCGCACGTCTGCCATGGCCATCCCCAACAGCGCCGAGATCGTCGTCTTTCCGACGCCCCCCTTGCGTGTGAGAACTGCAACGAACCGCGTGCCGCCCTCGAAGTGTTTGCCGATTCGGGCGTCCAGTGACTTGCGTTGGCGCACGGCGTACGAGTCCCCGATATTGACCAGATGGAAAGTCGCCGTATACAAGACCTCCTGCCACAGCCCCTCGGGGGCTGGCCTGCGTCGACGTTTGCCGTTGTCGATCAGTCGTTCCGCCGTCAGCATCGTGGCTGGCTCGGGGCCGGTGGAGCCCTCGCCGCGCTGCCGTCCGCGACGGCTGTACACGTCATCGGGCTCGGGCAGCGCGGGAATGACGACGGCCGACTCATCCTCGGTGTCGGGCATGATCGCAACCTGGTCAGAAACCAGAGTAATCGTCGTCGTGGCCGGGCCCGAGACATCCATGTAGTCAGGATTGATGGCAATATCGGTGATCGTCAGTGCCGCTTCATCCTCCGGGGTCTCACGAACCTGGAGGGGAAGCGCGACCGTAAAGGTCATACTCTCCGTGACCGATGTACTGAGGGTGAGCTCTGAACTCTGCTCCGGGCCGGCCGGGTCAGTGGTCTCGGCGAACGGCGAGTCAACGGGCTCCGGGTGGGCGACTTCCCGTTCGAGCCTTGCGTTGTCCGCGCTGTCGACGATGGTGGTTTCGTCGTCGGGAGATTCTCGCGTCTCCTCCGGCGCAGCCGAAGCTGCTGCCTCATTCGTAGTGCGCCTGATGGCCACGGTCGTTCCCCTTCGGTGCAAACACCCAACTTTACCGGTTCGCGCGCCGGAGGATACTTCACTTTTAGAGGGAGTGATGGAGGCGCGCCAGACCCTACCCGATTTCGATCAGGAGGTCTCCGGCATCCACCTGTTGCGTTGTGGGTATGGCGAGCCGTTTGACGGTGCCCGACACACTCGTGGTGATCGCCGCTTCCATTTTCATGGCCTCGATGGATGCCACGCTCTGGCCCACCACGACGGCATCCCCCTCGGCCACCTGCAGCGTGACGACCCCCGAGAACGGGGCCGCGATCTGTCCAGGCTTTCCCGCATCGGCCTTCTCAGCCGCCGTGAAATTCACGGCAATGCTCGCATCCCGAACAAGAATGGGACGCAACTGGCCATTGAGTGTCGCCATCACGGTGCGCATGCCCTTTTCGTCGACCGCACCGATGGCCTCAAGCCCGATGTGCAAGCTCACCCCCTTCTCGATCTCCACCACGTGCTCGACACCCTGGCGAAGGCCGTAAAGGTAATCGACAGTGTCGACTACCGACAGGTCACCATACGTTTCTCGACCCTGCTCGAATATCTTCGTCGGCCCGGCGAACAGCAAACGGTTGAGCGCCGACCGACGGCCCCGCGAGTCACCGTCGAGGGCTTGCTGGTCTTCGGCGGTGATCGGCTCGACGCCGATGCGGACCGTACGGCCCTTGAGCACCTTCGTGCGGAACGGCTCGGGCCAGCCGCCCGGTAATTCACCGAGTTCGCCCGCCATGAAGCCGATCACCGAGTCCGGGATGTCGTATCTATCGGGATTCTGCTCAAAATCGGTGGGATCTGCATCGGCAGCGGCCAGAGCGAGAGCCAGATCCCCAACGACCTTCGATGACGGCGTCACCTTGGGCGGCCTGCCCAAGATGCGGTTGGCCTCCGCGTAAAGATCCTCGATCTTCTCGAAATGGTCGGCCAGCCCCAGCGCGATCGCCTGCTGTCGCAGGTTGGAGAGCTGGCCTCCCGGGATTTCGTGCTTGTATACGCGGCCGGTCGGCCCGGGCAATCCCGATTCGAACGGCCGGTAGACGTGCCGGACCGCCTCCCAGTAGGGTTCCAGATCCGAGACGGCCTGCAGCGAGAGTCCGGTGTCGCGATCGGTGTGAGCCAGAGCCGCGACAAGCGCGGAGGCGGAGGGCTGGCTGGTCGTTCCGGCCATGGGGGCGCTCGCGACATCCACCGCATCGGCACCCGCTCGTGACGCCGCGAGAAGCGTCGCCAGCTGACCACCAGCGGTGTCGTGAGTGTGCACATGAACGGGCAGGTCGAACCGCTCACGAAGTGCCGTCACGAGCCGGAATGCGGCCTCGGCGCGCAGCAGTCCCGCCATGTCCTTCACCGCCAGGATATGCGCGCCGGCCTCGACCATCTGGTCTGCCAGTCGCAGGTAGTAATCGAGCGTGTAGAGGTCTTCGGCCGGATCGAGCAGGTCGCCGGTGTAGCACAGGGCGACCTCGGCCACGCCAGAGCCGGTCGCCAATACGGCGTCGATCGCCGGTCGCATCTGGTCGACGTCATTGAGCGCATCAAAGATCCGGAAGATGTCGACTCCACTTGCCGCGGCCTCTGTCACGAACGCGTCGGTCACCTTTGTGGGGTACGGGGTGTAACCGACGGTGTTGCGACCGCGCAGCAGCATCTGGATGGCGATTTTGGGCAGCGCTTCACGCATCGTCGATAGCCGCTCCCACGGGTCCTCGCCGAGGAATCGCAGGGCAACATCGTAGGTTGCGCCACCCCACGCCTCCACCGAGAGCAGCTCAGGGGTGAGTCGTGCCACGTGCGGAAGCACCGCCGCCAGGTCTCGGGTGCGAACGCGCGTGGCGAGCAGTGACTGATGGGCGTCGCGGAAGGTCGTCTCTGTAACGGCGAGCGCTGTCTGAGCTCGCAGGGCGCTCGCAAAGCCGATCGGGCCCAACTCGAGCAGTCGCTGCCGTGAGCCGGCCGGAGCCAGAGCGTCGAGGTCGACTGTCGGAAGTTTCAGGCTCGGGTCGATGATGCCGTCGCCACTACCATGGGGCTGGTTGACAGTAACCTCGGCGAGCCAGTTCAGGATGCGCGTACCGCGGTCTTTTGACTGGCGACCTCGTAACAGCCACGGCCGCTCCTCAATGAATGAGGTGCTCACATCACCCGCGATGAAATCGGGATCATCCAGCACTGCCTGCAGGAAAGGGATGTTCGTGGTCACGCCGCGCAGGCGAAACTCTGCGAGTCCTCGCCGTGCTCTCGTCACCGCGGCCGAAAAATCTCGGCCTCGGCAAGTCATCTTCACCAGCATGGAATCGAAATGCGGAGAAATCTGGGCACCGGCCGCGACGGTGCCACCATCGAGCCGGATTCCTGCTCCGCCCGGTGAGCGATAGGTCGTAATTTTGCCGGTATCCGGTCTGAAGCCCGCCGCCGGGTCCTCCGTGGTGATGCGGCACTGCAGTGCTGCCCCGCGCAGGTGAAGGTTCTCCTGAACCAGGCCAAGTTCGGCGAGAGTCTCACCAAACGCGATCCTCATCTGAGACTGGACCAGGTCGACATCCGTGACCTCCTCGGTCACCGTGTGCTCGACCTGGATGCGCGGATTCATCTCGATGAAAAAGTGCTGGCCCTGTCGCTCCCCCACCGTGTCGAGCAGAAACTCGACGGTGCCGGCGTTGGCGTAGTTGATCGATTTCGCGAAGGCAATCGCATCCCGGTACATCGCCTGGCGGATGGACTCATCCAGATTTGGCGCCGGCGCTATCTCGATCACCTTCTGGTGACGACGCTGCACCGAACAGTCACGCTCGAACAGGTGCACGATATTGCCCTGGGAATCCGCGAGGATCTGCACCTCGATGTGACGGGGACGCACGACCGCCTGCTCGAGGAACATGGTGGGGTCACCAAACGCACTGTCGGCCTCGCGCATGGCCTCCTCAAGGGCACCGCGCAGGGCATCCTTTGTCTCGACACGACGCATGCCGCGCCCACCTCCGCCGGCGACCGCCTTGGCAAAAATGGGAAATCCGATCTCGTCAGCACCCGCCAGCAACTCGTCGAGATCACGCGACGCCGGCGTCGACGCGAGCACCGGAACACCCGCCTGAATCGCGTGTTGCTTCGCGGTCACCTTATTGCCCGCCATCTCGAGAACGCTCGTGGGTGGCCCGATGAAAGTAATCCCGGCATCGGATGCGGCCTGGGCCAGATCCGGGTTTTCCGAAAGAAATCCGTAGCCAGGGTAGATCGCATCGGCGCCGCACTGCCGGGCGACCCTGATGATCTCGCTCACATCGAGGTAGGCCCTGACCGGGTGACCCTTCTCGCCGATCTGATAGGCCTCGTCGGCCTTCAGCCGATGCATTGAGTTGCGATCCTCCCACGGGAACACCGCCACCGTTTTGGCTCCGAGTTCGAACGCTGCCCGCATGGCGCGGATCGCGATCTCACCGCGATTGGCTACAAGAATCTTCGTGAACATCCGGTCCTTTCCTGACAGCGCCCAGTGTAGGGCGACCGAACACTGGCAATTGCCCAAGCAGGTACCCAAAAAACGGCCATGATTTAGGTTCTTTAACAGTAGTGAAGGTATCGTCGTTACTCGTGCATGTACTCAGCGTCAGCTCCCTCAAGGGGGGCGTGGGAAAGACCACCGTGACGCTCGGGCTTGCCTCGGCCGCCTTCGCCCGCGGCGTCCGTACCCTGGTCGTCGATCTCGACCCCCAGTCCGATGTGTCTACCGGGATGGATATCGAGGTGGGCGGTCACTTGAACATTGCCGACGTCCTCGCCTCCCCGAAAGAAAAGATCGTGCGCGCCGCCATCGCGCCCAGCGGCTGGACCAGGGGGCGCCCCGGCACCGTGGACGTGCTGATCGGTTCGCCATCCGCCATAAATTTTGATGGACCGCACCCCAGCATCCGCGATATATGGAAGCTCGAGGAGGCGCTGGCCCACGTCGAAGCCGACTACGACCTTGTGCTCATCGACTGTGCACCGTCCCTGAATGCCCTCACGCGTACCGCCTGGGCCGCGAGTGACAGGGTCACCATCGTGACCGAACCCGGACTGTTCTCGGTAGCGGCGGCAGACCGGGCACTTCGCGCTATCGAGGAGATTCGACGCGGGCTCTCTCCCAGGCTGCAGCCCCTCGGAATCATCGTCAACCGACTGCGGTCGCAATCACTGGAGCACCAATTCCGCATCAAAGAGCTTCGCGACATGTTCGGTCCTCTTGTTCTCAGCCCCCAATTGCCGGAGCGCACCTCGCTGCAGCAGGCGCAGGGCGCCGCAAAGCCGCTGCACGTGTGGCCTGGTGAGAGTGCTCAGGAGATGGCGCGCAACTTCGACCAACTACTCGAACGGGTCATGCGCACGGCGCGTATTGGCGACTACGCGAACGAGCCAGCCTGAGCCCCGCTCGAGGCCAGCCTGACCCCGCTAGAGGATTGTGGGCTGGCGGCACATCACGTTGCGGCGATACTGGCGTGACGCGGCGGTAACGCAGCGACGATGAATGCCCAGTGCTCCCGTGAGACGGAGCGAAACCTATGAGGCGCGCACCGCTCGGCGCCGTGCCAATTCATCCATGGGATCTTCCCCCGCGACGGAATCAAGCTCGACGAGATCGTGCTCAACCTCGCGCAGCACCTTACCCACGGCAATGCCGAAGACGCCCTGGCCGCGACTGACCAGGTCAATGACCTCATCGTTCGACGTGCACAGGTAGACGCTGGCACCGTCGCTCATCAGCGTGGTCTGGGCGAGGTCGCTGATACCGGATTCACGGAGCTGGTTCACGGCTACCCGGATCTGCTGCAGCGAAATGCCGGTATCGAGAAGCCTTTTGACAAGTTTGAGAACCAGGATGTCGCGAAAGCCATACAGTCTTTGAGACCCCGAACCCGCCGCGCCCCGCACAGTGGGCTCGACGAGCTGAGTGCGAGCCCAATAGTCGAGCTGGCGGTAGCTGATTCCTGCCGCGCGAGCGGCTATTGCCCCGCGGTAGCCGGCACTGGAATCGAGCTCAGGCATTCCGTCGGTGAAGAGCAGGCCGAGGTCGTAGCGTGATTCCTCGCTTCGGCTGAGTTCACTCATGGCACATGCCCCTTAATGCTGGAGAGTACAAACATTCATCTTGCAGTTGACACTTAACGTTGCGTCTAAGACCAAGGTACTCACGCTCCCCACCTCGACAGGCTACATTCGCCAGGCGTGTCGAAACCGGGTAGCTCGAACGTACTACGAATCCAGTCTCGTCAGGGCGGATCTGATCAGACTGCTGCGCACAATTTCCAACTGACCCGCAATCTCACGAGCCATCTCTGCTGCTCTGGCCCGGCTCGACGCGTCTTTGCGTCGTGCGACCGGCATCAGCGCGTTCTCAATCAGCCCCAGTTCCCGTTCCGCCGCCGCGCGGAAGCCTCGCAGGTGCCTCGGTTCGATGCCTGAGCGCTGAAGTTCCACGAGAGACCTCAGCACCGCGAGCGCATCCTCACCGAACAGATCTGCCGGGACAATGAGGGATGCCGTGACGGCGTCTCCCAGCAACATCGAGTTCGCGCCAGCCTCCCTGACCAGCTCATCGCGGCTCAGTCGGCGCTCGGTCGACAGCATCGACGGTGCGGCAAGTGCGCCTCCCGGCAGCTCGGGAGATCGGCCGGCATCGAGTTCAGTGAGGTAGCCGCGGATGACTTTCAGAGGCAGGTAATGGTCCCGCTGCATTGTCAGCACGAATCGAAGTCGTTCCATGTCGGTAGCGGAGAATTTGCGGTACCCGGACTCGGTACGCGCGGGAGCCACCAACTGGCGTTCCTCCAGAAACCGCAGTTTGGACGGAGTGAGATCCGGAAACTCGGGATTGAGCTTGGCGAGCACCTGTCCGATGCTCAAAAGGCTCGGACCCCCAGACGTTCTTTGCTGGGGAGAAGCGCTCGCCACTACCGTCCGGCCAGGTGGGCAAGATCGAGTCGCGATGCATAAAACGTCAGGCGGAACTTGCCGACCTGCACCTCGGCACCGTCGCTCAGGAGTGCGGTATCGATGCGGACGCCATCGAAGTAGGTGCCGTTCAGGGATCCCAGATCTTTAACCTGGAAGGCCGTGCCATGGCGTAGAAATTCGGCATGACGACGCGATACCGTCACGTCATCGAGAAAGATATCGGCCTCGGGGTGGCGCCCCACGGTCGTCACGTCTGAATCCAGCAGGAAACGGGCGCCCACATTCGGTCCGCGGCGAACGACGAGGAGGGCAGAACCCGACGGAAGAGCAGAGATCGCGTCCTGCTCGTCCGGTGATGCCGAACTGTCAAGGGCCGCGAGTTGTGCCGCAAACTCGTCGCCATACGTGACGGTCGTATCATCGCGCGGCGTTGAGGTCTCTTCAGGCACAGCATCTCCCAAGTCTGCTTCTTCGGGTGCGGCACCCTGGGGATCGCCAGATCCGTCGCTCGTGCGGTCGTGCTCAGTCATAGCGTTTCTCCCCTGAACACCACAGTAACGGATTCCGTGGCTGGCTCACCCCGCCAATCCAAAAGAGATCTGATGTCAGGGCATTGCCGACACTGCACGGCCGCGTGCCGCACCATTCCCGCGTTTCGATCCGCTGCCGGGGCGGGTGCGGGCTACCGTGATGGCATGTCATCGTCCACCTACGCGGCCTCTCCTCGCGGCGAGCAGTCCGACTCCGCAACATCGGCGACGGAGCGCAAGGTGACACTGCATCAACCATTACCTGAGGGCGCAGCCGCCTGATGAACGCGCCATCGGCCCGTGTCGACAGCTGGCTCTGGGCCATTCGGGTGTTCAAGACGCGCTCCGCGGCAACGGCGGCGACACGGGCCGGGCACATCCGCGTCAATGGTGATCGCGCGAAAGCGGCCCAACCCGTTCGCATTGGCGATGAGGTGAAAGTGCGAGTTGCCGGCTTCGATCGCATCCTGATCGTGCGGGGCATCATCTCGAAACGAGTGGGAGCCGTTGTCGCCGTGGATGCGTACCTCGACACCAGCCCTCCGCTGCCCGAACCCGAGGACGTGGCCATGCTTCCGCGTCGTGATCGGGGCGCCGGTCGACCGACCAAACGCGAGCGGCGTGACATGGAGAAGTTGCGCGGCCGGACGCTAGACGAGCAGCACTGAGCTCCCAGCATCCGGCGTTATTGTCAGGTCATGGGCAGAATCTCGGATGCGTGGCGCTCTCACCTGCTCACTACGTTCTCTGGTGACAGTTCGGGGCGGCCGCGCTGGGTAGAACGAATGGAACTCGGCGACGACGAGGGCTACTTCGGGCCAGACTCCGCGGCGTGGGCTGTTCATGGCGGCATGGCGACGCTGGTCGCAGGCATCAGGGCACTTCTCATGCAAACCCTTCACCCCGGGGCGATGGCGGGGGTCCATGACTGGTCGCGATACCGCGAAGATCCGCTGGGGCGGTTGTCCGGCACGATCCAGTGGCTCGTCACGGTGACGTTCGCTGATACCGAGCAAGCTCGGCTCGAATCATCCCGTGTCGGTAAGTACCATGACAGGGTCGCCGGGACCTATCTGGATGCGCAGGGTATCGAGCGGAACTACACGGCCGGCGATCCCGAGCTTCTCACCTGGGTGCACGCCGTGTTTACGGACGCGTTTCTTGGATGCCACGAGTTATGGGGTCCGGCGATTCCGGGAGGAGCGGACGGCTACGTGCGCGAGTGGGCGGTGGCGGGAGAATTGGTCGGCGTTGAGTGCCCTCCACGGTCGCGCGCCGAGCTTAAGGCGCAGATCGACGGTTTCAGACCCGTGCTCAAGACAGATGAACGGGTTGCGGAGGCCGTGAGATTCATCCGAAATCCGCCGCTTCGACGCTCAATGATGCCGGCCTACCGGGTGCTGTTTGCCGGCGCGGTGGCCTCCCTGCCCGAGGAACATCGACGGCTGCTCGGCTTGCGGCGCTCGCGTTTACCGGTGATCTGGGCGACCGGCGCGGTTTTGAGAACGGTTGGCGCGCTACTGGGCACGTCATCGACCAGCGAGGATGCCGCACGGGCACGGATCGCCCGTCTCGAAGCGGAACGACACTCAGTCTGACGGTGAGGGCAGCCCGAATGACAATGCGGGTGTGACCATCAGTCCGGGCGGGGTACGCTCGGTGGACGAGCCGCCGGGCTCACTGGAGGCCGGGCTCATAAGAGGAGATTCTCATGGCCGATAAATCACCCAAGAAATCCACAGCCAAGACCGCGGCCAGCAAGTCGCTGAGAGAGAAGCGGGCTGAGAAGAAAGACAAGGCCGCGAGCAAACGTAAGGACTAGCCCCTGTCGGCGGCGCGGTGCAGGCTCGCATCATGACTCACGGAATCGTTCCCCCGTACCTGCTGGTGAGAATCTCGCGGCTCGATGACGCGAAGTTCGCTGTGGCCGCGAACGCCGCACGCAATGCTCTTGAGCACGACAAGACAATGCGCTCCGTGCGATTCAACTTCAGTTTCGACGAGAACAATACGCTCGTCGCTGAGGTCGTCGATGCACCAAATCGCACCGTCGCGGATGCCGCAACGACCGAATCGCTACCCGGCGCAGTTGTGCGTCGAGAGGGTGACGGACCCTCAGGCGACCCGGCAGCAGACGAAGCGTACGAGGGGCTCGGAGCAACTTTTGCGCTGTTCTCCGAAGTGTACGGCCGCAATTCGATCGACGCGGCAGGATTACCCCTCGACGCTACCGTCCACTACGGCAAGCTTTACGACAATGCCTTCTGGAACGGCGAGCGTATGGTTTTCGGCGACGGGGACGGAGAAATTTTTTCCAGGTTCACCGCTTCCCTGTCTGTCATCGGCCATGAGCTGACGCACGGAATCACGCAATACTCGGCGGGCCTTGTCTATCGCGATCAGTCTGGCGCGTTGAACGAATCCGTGTCCGATGTGTTCGGCGCACTCGTGGAGCAGTACTTTCTCGACCAGTCGGTCGACGAAGCGACATGGCTGATAGGTGCGGGTATCTTCACCACGGAAGTAAAGGGCTCGGCGCTTCGCTCACTCAAAGCGCCTGGCACCGCGTACGACGACGAGACACTGGGGAAGGATCCCCAGCCCGGCCACCTCGACGACTACATCGATACCGACGACGATGAGGGGGGCGTGCACCTGAATTCGGGCATCCCCAATCGCGCGTTCTACCTTGTTGCCGAAGCACTGGGAGGGAACGCCTGGGAGCACGCCGGCCAAATCTGGTACGACACCATCACTGGGCCGAGCCTTACCGCTCGGGCAGATTTTTCAGCGTTCGCCAGCGCGACGCTCGAGGCGGCTTCGGCGCGATATGGCGCCACCTCCGCCGAAGTCGCCGCCGTCCGCGAGGGCTGGCGCGGCGTCGGGGTTGCCACCAACACCGTCAAAGTTGGCCGGGATGAGCGCTGAACTGACGATCACCGTCGCCCGCTCGGGCGGTTTCGCGGGCCTGAAGCATGAGTGGTCGGTATCCGCGGCGCTTGACGAAGCCGCTGACCTGATCGCGCTGGTCGATGCCTGCCCGTGGCGCAGCATCCATTCGGATGCAGTGTCACGTGATCGCTTCGTGTACCTCATCACCGTTCGCGCCCCCCACAAACGTCGCTCCGCCAGGCTGCCGGAGGCATCACTGACGGGCCCATGGAAGACCCTGGTGACGCGGGTACAGCAGGAGAAACCCATTATTGGCACGTCGGGTACCACTCCTCGCGTGATGTAGATCGTGGGCACCCTGTCGCGGGGTAGCTGAGTTTCGGGCCGCCTAAGCCTCTGGCTTTGCAGTCTTCGCCGGACCACTGCGGGCCGGTGACGCTGTTGCGGGGGCACTCGCCGACTGGGCGCCCGCGATCCCCTTTCCGATAGCGTCGCCCGTCATACGCCCAGTGATGATGTCGGAGATGTCGATGCCCACGAGGTCTTTCAGAATCTGGTTGACCGTCATGAGTTGGGTCGCTACGTTCTGACCGACCTGCTCTGCGCCTTTGCCATCCGATGAGATGACGGTCATGTTGGCTATCGAGGCGAGGGGCTCGGATGCGGCGCGCACGATCTCTGGGAGCTGAGCGATCACCTGCTGGCGCAACAGGTCACCGGCACCCTGCTCGAGCGCTTCGGCGCGCGACCTCGTGGCTTCAGCCTCCGCGTTACCTCGGGCACGGATCGATGCGGCCTCGGCCTCACCCTCGGCCTGAAGAGCCTCGGCGGCCGCGATGCGGCGATTCTTCTCCGACAGTCCCTCGGCCTCCACGGCCTCGGCAGCGCTGCGCCGGCGGTTGCGCTCGGCAAGCCCCTCGGCTTCGATGGCTTCGGCGCTGGAGCGACGCGAGTCGCGGTCCGCGTTGGCGGCGGCGACCGCGGCCGTGGCATCCGCCTCGGCTTTCTTGGAGATGGAGTATGCCTGGGCGTCTGCGACCGCGCGAATCTCGGCGTCAAGCTCCTGCTTGCGAAGACCAACACGCTTGCCTGCGGTAATTTCCTGCTGGGCCACAACCTCCTGCTGGGCTATCGCTTCCGCCAGCGGGGCTGCCGCTGCCGCTTCGGCGCGTGCTTTATCCGTCTCCTTCTGGATTTCGGCGTTACGCAGGTCGAGCTTGCGCTGGGATTCGGCGACGGCCTGATCCGCGGCGATCCTCGCTTCTTCCGACGCCTGGCGTGACACGGACTCAGCGATCTCGGCGACCTGTTTCACCCGTGCGGCCTCACCACGACCAAGGTCGCGGATGTAGCCATTATCGTCATCGATTTCTTTGATCTGCAGGGTGTCGATGGTCAGGCCCTGCACATCGAGCGATTCACGCACGGCCTCGAGTACCTGGCCCTGGAGGGCCGAGCGGTTGGTGATAATCTCGGTGACCGTCAGCTGCCCGACGATCGACCTCACCGAACCACTCAGCACTTCTTCGGTGGATGTCTCGATCTGGTCCTGTTGGTTGAGAAAACGCTGGGCGGCCGCGCGCACCATCGACTCTGATCCTCCGACCTTGACAACCGCGACCGCATTGACCCTGATGGTGATGGCATCCCGCGTTTGCGCAGTTGCCTGCACGTTCAACTGACGGCTGCGCAGGCTCAGTTTGAAGTACGCCTCGATCACCGGCTTGACGAACACGCGCGAACCGAATACGACCTTCTGGCCGGCATTCTCCGTCTCGGCCTCGCCCTTTTTCAGTGCCTTCTGCCTCGAGGTGACAATGATCGCTTCGTCGGGTTTGGCGACCTTGATACCGCGCAGCAGCGTGATGATGACCCCCAGCGCAACGAGGACAACGGCTCCGACGGTCACGGCATTCATCACAAAATCGGGAGAAAACATGTAGGGAGGCCCTTCCAAGGGTGGGTTGGTCGACTCGAGCCTAGCGGGGAGGGGCACGCTATCTCGAGTTTTACTCGAACCGTGAAGGCGGGTCGAGTTCTGAAAGGCGCCACACACCATCGCCCGGCACTAGCGTGAACATATGACGGAAGTGGCCGAGGAAGCAGCGAAGCTCAGGACGGTCGCCATCGCGTTCGTGGCGAACCTATTAGTCGCGATCGCCAAGTCTGTGGCCGCCGCACTCACAGGCTCGGCCTCGATGCTCGCGGAGTCCGCACACTCCTGGGCCGACGCCGGCAACGAAATTTTCCTCCTCATCGCTGAGCGGCGATCGGTGAAGCCCGCAGATGTGTCGCACCCTCTCGGATTCGGCCGCGAAGCTTACGTCTGGTCGCTTTTCGCCGCGGTGGGACTCTTCACTGCCGGTGCCGTGGTGTCGGTGCAGCACGGAATCACCGAGCTCATCGACCCCGAGCCCGCGAGGGACTTTGGCATCGCCTACGTCGTACTCGCCATTGCCGCCGTACTGGAGGGCATCTCGTTTGCGCAGTCGATAGTCCAGGCGCGTAGGGGTGCTGCACGTTTTGGGCGCACCACCATCGAGTACGCGCTGAACAGTTCCAACCCCACGCTTCGCGCTGTGCTGGCCGAAGATGCTGCCGCACTGACGGGGCTCGCGATAGCGTTCGCCGGCATCCTGTTGCACCAACTCACCGGAAGCTCCGCCTGGGATGCGATGGGTTCGCTCGCGATCGGGTTGCTCCTGGGAGTGGTCGCGGTCATCCTGATCAATCGCAACCGTCGATTCCTGGTTGGGCAGACTCCGGATGTCAGGATCCGCGCTGCCGCAGGCCGGGCGCTGGCCGAACATCCCGAAATCAATCGGGTCACCTACCTGCATCTCGAGTTCGTCGGCCCCGCGCAGCTCTTCGTGGTTGCCGCCGTTGATCTGGAGGGCGATCACCGTGAGGGCGAGATCGCCCTGCAACTGCGCACCCTCGAGCGCGCTATCGAGAAGAACACCATGATCCAAAAGGCGATACTCACCCTGTCGGTTTCAGACGAGCCCTCAATTACGTTCTGACCGCTCCACCACGGTCGGGGTGGAACGGGCTAGTCGAGATCAGCGTCAAGACCGCCAAGCCGACGCAGCACCGCATTCAGCAGCGTGCCCTCGGCATCCGGGATCACATGGTGATTGAGGTAGATGCCCTCAAGCCACGGCAACACTTCGTCGGCGGCAAGACCCACGGCATCCCAGTCGACGCCGGGCAGCGCTTTCGATCGCGGGATTCCCGTGCGCGCGTCGGTCCACGCCTGGGCGATCGGCAGGTCCGGGTCTGATTCACCGCTGCCCCAGGCCAGGGCAATCGGGTGATTCTCTCCCTCAATATGGTCGTGTGACACATTGCCGGCCCCCAGCCAGGGAAGGGTCATCAACTCTCCCTCCACTTCAATCTCGAGCAGCTCGAGCTGCGCGGGTTGCTCCACCTCACAGATGTACAGATCGAATCCCGAGTCGTGCCAGCCCGCGGCCTGCGCAATGTCATCGAGAAGGCCAGGCATCAGGGCATGAAAGTCTTTCGCCAGCAGCGTCGACCACGCCAGTACCTCCCGAGTGTCTCCGATCGACCACGGACTTGAGTTGCGGTGCTCCCCTGTGCCGGTATGGAAGTGATGGTCGACGCCTGAGCTCGACGTCTCAAGATGAAGCTGGCCAGTACCGAATTCCACGTGCAGGTCACTCACCTGCGCGTCGTCATCCCAATCAGCAAAGAGTTCCGGTGCCGACATTCGAGCGGGCAGGGTGAGGGATGCCGCGTGCGAAACTCCAAGGTTCAGAACGGCTCGCAGGCGCGTGTTGGGCATCCGCAGGCTCAGGTCGGTCATCCCGCAATTGTAGTTGTGGCTCGAGGTTCCGACCGGGGACTACCGTTGACAGCATGACGTCCCACGACACGACCGCACCACCCGAAACTGACACTGCCCCGGCAACGACGGGATTCGCCGACCTTGGCTTGAGTGACGCGGTGTTGAAAGCGGTGCGCGATGTGGGCTACGAGTCACCGTCGGCAATCCAGGCCGCGACCATCCCTCCGCTGCTTGCTGGCCGGGATGTTGTCGGCCTGGCTCAGACCGGAACGGGAAAGACTGCCGCATTCGCGCTGCCGATCCTGTCCCGTCTGGAGGTCTCGCAGAAGAAGCCGCAGGCGCTCGTGCTCTCCCCCACCCGCGAATTGGCGCTGCAGGTGTGCGAAGCGTTCGAGCAGTACGCTTCCCATCTGAAGGGCGTGCATGTTCTCCCCGTCTATGGCGGCCAGGCGTACGGCGTTCAGCTATCGGCCCTGCGACGCGGGGTGCACATCGTGGTGGGTACGCCCGGACGCATCATGGATCACCTCGCCAAGGGCACACTCGACCTCTCAGAGCTCAAGTACCTAGTTCTTGATGAGGCCGACGAGATGCTCAAGATGGGTTTCGCGGAAGATGTCGAGACGATCCTCGCCGACACCCCAGACGATAAACAGGTTGCACTGTTCTCGGCCACCATGCCGGCGCAGATTCGTCGGATCTCGAAGAAATACCTGAAGGACGCAGAAGAGGTCACGGTAGAGAACAAGACCACCACCTCGGCGAACACGACGCAGCGCTACCTCATGGTGTCGTATCCGCAAAAGGTCGATGCGCTGACCCGCATCCTTGAGGTGGAGAATTTCGAGGGCATGATCGTTTTTGTTCGCACCAAGAACGAGACCGAGACGCTCGCCGAGAAGCTGCGGGCTCGAGGATATTCGGCGGCAGCAATCAGCGGCGACGTGGCCCAAGCCCAGCGCGAGCGCACCGTCAGCCAGTTGAAGTCGGGCAAGCTCGACATCCTGGTGGCAACGGATGTCGCGGCGCGCGGCCTCGACGTCGACCGCATCAGCCACGTGGTGAACTTCGACATCCCGATCGACACTGAGTCGTACGTACACCGCATCGGCCGCACCGGTCGTGCCGGACGCAGCGGAGCGGCGATCAGCTTCGTCACACCTCGTGAGCGAAGGCTGTTGGGCGCCATCGAAAAGGCGACCCGCCAGCCACTGACGCAGATGCAATTACCGTCAGTGGATGATGTGAACGTCACTCGACTGGCTCGATTCGACGACGCCATCACCGAAGCGCTCAACCAACAGGGTCGTATCGCCGCCTTCCGCGACATCGTCGGGCACTACATCAAAAACCACGACGTTCCTGAGGCGGATGTTGCGGCAGCACTCGCCGTGGTGGCGCAGGGTGACATCCCATTATTGCTCTCGGCCGACAACGAACGACCCCAGCGTGTCGAGCGCGAGGAGCGCGTGGCTCGGGACGACCGTGGCGAGCGTCCCGAACGACGCCCTCGCTCGAATAAGGCCATGGCCCCGTACCGCATTGAGGTGGGAAAACGCCATCGCGTTGAACCGCGACAGATCGTCGGAGCACTCGCTAACGAGGGCGGCCTGAGTCGGGACGACTTCGGTCACATCCAAATTCGACCGGATTTCTCGATCGTGGAGCTACCCGCAGACCTGCCGGGCCACGTGCTGGCCAAGCTGAAGGACACCCGCATCAGCGGCAAGCTGATCGAGATTCGGGCAGACTCTCGCGGAGGCACGCAGCAGGGCGAACGACCGGGGCGCTACAAGGGCTGAGCCGCCGGCGGGCGCCCTGCCTCCGCGCAATCGCGACACCACCACCCTGTGAAGCGTTCGAGCATCACCAGCTCTCGCGGTGAGCCGCAGGTCGGGCACGGCGGGCTCGCACCGTCGGAGTCGGTGTGCTCCGTGGCTCGCGCGGTCGTGTCATCCATTCGGGAAGTGTAGCGACCCTCGGTGTGCTGCCATTCGATGAACCACAGTGGGCAACCCAGCAACGTCGCGGTGCCGCAACGACGATCCCA
>NZ_JANLVV010000360.1:0-3596 GCF_031364185.1 Salinibacterium sp.
CCTTCGAGGTTCGTCGTGCGTCCCGCAGGAGTTCCCGCCGCAGTGCGACCTCCGGCTGCGCCAGCAGATTCGAGCGCCCACGACGTTTGCGCCGCATTCGGAGCGGCCAGCAGAATGTCACCGCTCGATCCTGCCTCGAAGTGGACGTCGCCCGTGGGCAGTGCAGAGTAGTTGTAGTTTCCGCTCTGAATGCCCGTGCGGTCGCCAAAGCCGAGAGTCAGGAACCCGTTAGCATCAAAAGTCAGCGCCTCCAACACGGGAGACGGGTAGATCTGCCACTGCCATCTGTCGGTGGCAGTGCCCCCGACGGAACCGCCGCCGTTGCTGGTCCAGGTCCATTCATCGGTCCAGGTGTTCCAGCGCTGGCTCTGGGGAACGAGCTCGTTGTTATACACGTCTCCCTTCGCGTAGCCAAGATCGCCGCCGGTCAGTACCGGCGTGAAAGCAGATCCAGCAGAAACCGGAAGCGCGGCGCTGATGACGTTCGCCGTCATCCCTGCCGCGGCCGCGGAGATGCCGGGGTTCGCCGTCTCGACGCCACCGACAAGGGTCTCCCCGGTCGTCACGTAGCCCACAAATACCTGGCCCGCGTGCACGGTGACGGCCCATGGGCGCTCGCCTGTGGTGAGCCCGAGGGGCGTCGTGGCCGCGATCTTCGGGGCGTTAACGTCTGAGATATCGAGGGTGTAAAGCTGCTTATCAAAAAGGTTCACGAAATACAGAAACTTGCCGTCGGAACTCACAGCGATACCGCCGATGCCGATCTTGCCGGCCTTCGCGAACGCATCCGGATCACGCGCCTCGGCGTTGCCAGCGGTCAGTCCACGGTCCCCGTTGCTCAGGGCCGTTCCGACGTTGATTCCCAGTGTGGTGACGTCGAGCCAGGGCACAACGGTCGTGCCGCTGGTCGAGATTGAGCCGTTAGTGACGGCATTCGTCACTCGATAAATTCCGCCCAGGCCCAGGGTTCCGAGACCGGAGTGCCGCTTATAGCTGGCCGCGACATAGATGTCGTTGCCCGGCGCGCTATACGCAACCCCCCACACCGAGCCGAGCTGCTCGAAGGTGGCCAGGGTCGTCCTGCCGGGGAAGGTGGTGCCCTGAGCGGCCGAGGTCAGGTAGTTCTGCGAGTAGGCCTGCGCCACCAGCGCGGGCTGGGCGGCCGACGTCGATGCCGGGAGTCCGGCGTACTGGATCGCCGTGATTACCGGCGGGTTGTTTTGGGAGAAATTTTCGGGAACACCGGCCCCGAAATTCACGTTGGTTGCACCGATGGAAACGAACTGCACGCTCGTGCCCGAACGCGCACCCGCTGAGCTGAACACCGGGGTCTCTTCGAAGCCGGCGGGCAGTGCGGTGAACTCGACGCGCAGGGCGGTGGAGGCGGCGCCGGTTCCCGAGAGCGTGTAGGTGCCGTCCGCCGCGGAAACCACGGGAGGCCCGAACGGGGCGTTCTTCGCGTCGTATGCGGTGACCGTGACTCCCGGGATTCCCGTGTCGACGGCGATCCCGGAACGCGGGGCGACGGTCGCGTCGTAGAGGCCGTTGGCGTTGTAGTCGCTGAATACCCGCCCCGAGATGCTGCCGTCCGCCGCCACGGCCGACTCGGCGCTGCCGAGCACGACCGAGCCGGTCAGCGCCAGGACGGCCACCGTCACCAGCGCGATGGAACGTGAGGGCCGGCGCGCAGCAAAAGTAGTCATCGTGCAGGGAACTCCGTCTGAGGTCGTGCTGTCGGGTTGGGGATATGACCCCTATTGCCCCGCGCGCAAACTCATCGCAAGCAACGCAGCAGTGACTAATATACTGGCGGGGACGTCACCCACACAGTCCCCCTATAGGGGGACTGTTACACCCACCGGCAGCAGCGGCAACGCGTTTAGACTTTTCCTATGGCTCCTACGTTCCCTCGCGGTCGAGATCGCCTCGCCGCAGTCGCGTTCGGGTCGATTGTCAGCTGCGCAATGCTCCTATCAGGCTGCGCGGTGGCGGCACAATCTACCGGTGCGGCGGTGGTCACCGTCCCGACCGACGCCGCCACGATCACCGAGGCCGTGTCAATGGTCAGCGCCGGTGGCCTCATTCTGGTCGAGCCCGGTACGTACACGGAATCGGTCTCGGTGAACAAAAATGACGTCACCATCCGCGGCACCGACCGCAACACGGTCGTGATCGATGGGGAGGGGTTGCGGCCCAACGGCATCGAGGTGATCGCCGGTGGTGTGCGCATCCAGAACCTGACCGTCGTCAACCACACGTTTAACGGTGTGCTCGTGACCGGCCTACATGACGCGAACGGCGCCCAGGCGCACAGTCTCGATGGCTACTCGAAGCTGGACCCCGAAAAGTTTCCGCCGCTGCAACGCTTTGAGGTGAGCAACGTCACCGCGAGTAACAACGGGCTGTATGGCATTTATGCCTTCAACTCGCAGCACGGCGTGATTCGTGACAATTACACATCGGGATCGGCCGACTCTGGTTTCTACGTGGGCCAGTGCGCGGAGTGCGACATCCTCGTCACCGGCAATGTCGCCGAGAATAATGCGATCGGTTACGAGAACGCGAATGCCTCAGATTCGGTTATCGTCGTCGGCAATCGCTTCACGAGCAACCGGGTCGGGCTGACGCTGATCTCGTGGTACCAGGAGGCCTATCTGCCTCAGAAGTCCGCGACCGTGGTCGGCAATCTCATCGCCGACAACAACTCCTCGAATTCGCCGAAACAGGCCATGGGCGCCTTCGGTCTGGGCGTCGGACTCTCGGGCGCCAACTCCAATCTTTTCGAACGCAACCTGATAGCGGGCAACTGGTCGACCGGTCTGCAGGTCACCAATACCGAAGATCTGCCCTCGGTCGGCAACCGGCTCACCGATAACGTTTTTGAAGAAAATGGGGTGGATGTCGCCGACCTCTCAGCCTCGCGAACGCCGTCCTCGGACACCTGCATCTCGGGCGGCATCGTTGCCACTGTGTTGCCGGCGGGATTCGCCGAATCGTGCGGAACAGGCTCACCCGGAGCGGCTCAGGCTTCCGATTTGCCCGCCGTGACCGTGCCTCCCGGCATCTCGTTCCTGAAGGTGCCCGCGGGCCCCCGTCAACCCGGCATGACCGGTAACCTCTCGCAGCGACCCGCCGCGCTGCCCAGGGCGGTCGCTATGCCCGACCTCGCCCTGGTGGGCGTGCCGGATCGCCAGTTGTTCGCCGAACGGGTGAAAGGCTAGTGCGGTGGGGCTAGTGCACTTCGGCGCTGTCCTGGCGATAGGCCTCGCCGCGCTGGTAACAGCGGGGTGTGCGGGCAGTCCGACGCGGCAGGAATCGACTCAACAGGAAGGCACCGGTCTCACGAGCGCGCAGTCGGAGCGCCTCGCTGTGACCCGCTTCCGCAACTTCGACGCCGGAACTCGCGCCGTACATCTGGTGATCCCCCAGTCTGAGGTCGGCGAGATCCAGCTGTCCGGGTGGTACGACTTCGGGCAGGGTGTCGGCTACGGCGCGGTCGCAGGCGGTGGCACGGTGTGGTGGAACTCCGACACGGTCGCCTTCAGGGATACGCCGAGTGATGAGCCGGACATCCCGCTGCCGACCGATGGCTGGGT
>NZ_JANLVV010000370.1:0-5596 GCF_031364185.1 Salinibacterium sp.
GGCCGATCGTCGGCCGCTGCTCACGTGGAAGGAAGTCCGACGTGAAGGTAACCGGGGTAAAGCCACAGTAGTCGGCCAGCACCTCGGTCTCTGCGTCATCAACGATCTCCCGCAAATCGTCGGTCGGTTCAACGTCGAATACGAAGCGCCCCGCCAGCGACTGGCTGTCGAGCCTGATCGAAACTGCCCGCAACTCGGGCGTGACTGCTCGGAAAAGAGCCCCCCGTACGAACGGCTTCGCTTCTCCCTGCGGCGGGCGTCGATACGGTTGATACGCGGCGTTGGCCTTCCTGGAACTATGAGGAAGAGACGGTATTTACCTCGGCAGTAGGTCTCAATCAGAGTTCACACGTCGAGGACAATGCTGCGTCGCTAGTTACGAGGACCAGACATGAATTGGTGTGAACTCGGACGACCACCCTTGGAAACCCGATTGTTCCCACCAGTTGGGTTCGGTCAAGTCTGGAGGTGCCCCGTCTGCTCCCGCGACATCACCTGACACGAACATGGCCGACTGCGATTCGAGGGAGAAGATTCCCTCCGATTTCCTGCCCATGTGAACTACGAGCGACCATCCCGATTCCCCAAATTTTGGTGACCAATCGGTGATGGTCCACTGACCGCCGTTCGGAAAGCCTTCGCCGGTCCACTCAAACGAGGTGCTGTTGCGAGCGATCAGAACTGCTGTGTTGCCCAAGATTCCATCGCAAAATCGGCAATCTAGGAGTACTAGGACTGATCCGCGAAGGGGCTCGACTCGCACTCCCAGAGGATAGCTTTCGACAAGCAAGCCACCCACACGAAGCGGATCACCCTGAGTTTCGGCTTTGTGCCCAGACACCCAATCGCCAAGGGCGACTTCTTCCACTCTCATCGCGTGAACTCCATGTGCCAATTTGGGTCGGTTCGAGGAATGGTGCGTCCTGTGTGGGGATTGACTGTTTGACCGGCCACATTCGAATACGAAGCGTAGCCTGCTGGGTGCTGATACGGGCCGCTCGTGACTGGGTCCATTATCCGCACATCGGTGGTTTTCGGACTCAAACCAGGGCCTCCGCTTCCTCCCGTGAATTGGAAGCCGGAGCCAGTGGCCGGGGTCGGACCTACTGCACCCGCTGGCACAACTACGGTTTCGCCGTTCGGCTTTACGACGAAGGAAGGAGAGTGAAGGCCGCTGCTAGCTGTCGGTGCGGCGCCAGTTGAGCCTGTTGAGCTTCGGAACGAAGCCACCCCGCCGACCGCGATCAGGCCTGTACCGACGAGGCCTGCGAGGGTTTGTGTGAACCCCGTAACGGTGTCCTCCACGCATTCGTTCTGTATGCCGGTGAGCCCCTTGTCGAAGCCTGCAATGACGTCGTAGACGGGGTTGAACGCCATCACTCCCGCGGCCCACCAGTCATTGCCGGATGCGCGGAACGAGTCGTAGCGCTCGATGGCTATATAGACCGGGTTGTAGCCCATGTTGATCGACGACCACAGGTCAGTGCCTGCATTCAGTTCGTCCATCACGCGCAGCGAACCGGGCCCCAGAATCAATCCCATGGCGCCGCGACCTATGGCGTCTGACATCGCATCCAATCCAGTCGGATCGGTCCTGGTCAGCGGGTTGTTGCCCGTGTATGCGTACGGCTGCCGGGTCTGGTCGACCGCCGGGTCCACGGTGAGGAACTGTCCCGTGGCCGGGTCGTAGTCACGGGCTCGCAGGTGCACGAGCCCGGTGTCGGCATCGGTCCAGGCGCCGGTGAACCCGAACGAGCTGTCGGATGTCCCGGAGTGGCGGACCCGGTTGCCGAACTCGTCGAACGTTGAGGTCGCTGCGGTGTCGCCGTCCTGATCGGTGATGAGGCGCACGCTGCCGAGGAGGTCGGTGTGGAGGTATTCGACGGTGCCGGCATCGTCGATCTGGGCGATGGGGGTGGATGACGGGCCGTAGATGTAGGTGTGGTCGCCGTCATCCAGCAGCAGTGGCAGCCCCCCGACGGTGGACCAGAGCCAGTCCTCCGTGGCCGTTCCCTCGGTGCGGGACTGGCGCAGGCCGCGGGCGTCCGTCGTGTACCCGACGGATCCGCTGGGAGTTACGACGGATGCAAGGTAGCCGGCGGCGTCGTACCCGTAGGTTGTGGCCGTGCCGCCGACAGGACCGGATGCGGTGCGGCGCCCGGCCGTGTCGTAGGCGTACCCGATGTCGGGGCCGACGGTCGCGTCCGCCGCTATGAGCTGCTGGGCGCTGTTGTAGGTGAGCTCGCGTCCGCCGACGATCCCAGTGAGAAGACCACCGGAAGTCGCATCATAATTCTCGGCGGTTGTCGCGCCGCCGGCTGTGGTGGCGACGTTGCTGAGCTGGGACAGTGGGTCGTACTCGAAGGCGCGGTTGACATCCTGCCCGTCCAACATCGTCCCGGTCGAGGTGAGCTGGCCGACCGCGTCGAAGCCGTATGCGAAGGAGGCCAGCGTGGCGGTGGATCCCTCGACCTTCGAGTCGACGAGCAGGCCGCGGGAGTTGTAGTCGCGGGACTGCACCACGCCGTTGGCGGCGGTCTGGGTGCCAGGCTGACCGTCGACGGTCCAACCGAACGTGGACTCGTTGTCGAGCCAGTCGGTTGCCGAGGTCATTCGGCCGAGGGTGTCGTACCCGTAAACGACGGTCTTCGCACCGGGGTAGGTGATCGACTTGAGGAGCCCGAGCGAGTCGTAGGCATAGCCGAGGCTGGAGCCCCCGCCGTCGACCTCGGTCAGCAGGTTGCCGCGCGAATCGTAAGCGAAGGAGCTCGTTCCGGTCGGGTCGGTGAGGGTTGTCGGGCGATTCAGGCCGTCGTAGACGTAGGAGGCATCGACACCGGGTGTCGAGCTGTGGTCCACGGTTACAACGTTGCCCGCGGTGTCATAGGTGAAGTTCGATGTCGTCGCGTCGGGAAGCACCGTCGACTGCAGCCGGCCGCCAGCGTAGGCGAAGGACGTGGTGAGTCCACCCGGCTCGGTCTTGCCGAGCAGTTGACCTGAGCCGCCGTAGTTGTAGGTCGTGACCTTGCCGTCGGCGTTGGTGAAACTCGTCGAGCGCCCGGCCGTGTCGTACCCGTAGAGCTGGGTACTCGAATCCGGCAGGGTGATCGAGGTGACTTCGCCATCCAGCCCATGTGCGGTCGTAGTGACCCGCCCGAGGGCATCGGTGGAAGTCAGAGGACGCCCAGCAGCGTCGTAAGTGATGGTGGTGGTGAAACCCCCCGGGTTCGTGGACGAGATTACCTGCCCGGCAGCGTCATAGACCACCGTCGAGGTGGCACCCGACGGACGTGTAGACGACACAACCCGACCCGCGAGGTCGTAGGACTGCGATGTCACCCCGCCTGCAGCATCCGTCTTCGACAGCAGCTCGCCGCGCACGTTGTAGTCGAGAGTCGTGACCTGGTTCTGCGCGTCGCGCACCGTAGCCAGCTGGCCGGCCGGGGTGTACGTGTACTGAGTGATGTTGCCTGCAGCGTCCGTGCTCGACACCTGCTGACCGGCCGCATCGAACACGGCGTAGCCGATGTTGCCAAGGGCGTCGGTGGTTGACGTGCGCTGCCCTGCGGCGTTGTACCCGAAGCTCGTCACCCGGCCGAGCGGATCTGTGGCACTGAGGATGCGCCCGATCGAATCAGTGACTGTGGTTGCCGTGGCACCATCCGGTGACGTCACGGTCGCCCCATTGCCCGCAGCGTCATAAGTGAGCGAAGTCACGAGACCACCGGGGTCCGTCGTCGAGGCGATCCGGCCCGCAGCGTCATACGCGAACGAGGTGACCTCACCGGCGGGGTCTGTCGAGGTGGCGATGGTGCCGATCGAAGTGTAGGCGTGGGATTGCACGCGACCGGACGGACTCGTGGCGGTGAGGAGGTTGCCGACCCCGTCGTAGGTCATCGTTGTGACGTTGCCGAGCGGATCGGTCATGGATGTCGGCTTGTTGTGAGTGTCGTACGTCCATAGCGTGGTGCGCCCGAGCGCGTCTACCTTGCTCAGTCTGTTGCCTGCAGCGTCGTAGGTGAATGTCGCGGTTTTGCCGAGCGGATCGGTGACCGAACTCAGGTTGCTCGCCGCATCGTACGCGTAGGTGGTGGTCGCGGCGATGGGTGTACCACTCGCCAACGTCTGCGACACCAGTCGACCGGCGTCATAGATCTCGGTCGTGACGGCGCCGCCGGGTTTAGAAATGGTTGTAGTCCCGCCGTTGTAGGCAAACGTTGTGACTCTGTTCAGCGGATCTTTTTGCGAGACGACGCGCTTCTCGGCGTCGTACGTGTTCGTGGTGACGCCGCCGCCTGGTGTCGTGATCGAGGTCATGAAGTGGGCCGCGTTGTACCCGTGCGTCGAGACCGCATCGTCCACACCGGTGACCGATGTGAGGTTTCCGGCAGCGCTGTATCCGTAGTCCACTTCACGGCCCGCCGAATCGACGACCTTAGCGACGTGCATCCCGGACCAAGACAGGGTCAGCACCCGGCCGCCGGAGGCAGTCAACGACGCGACCTTCGCTGCTGCATCCCTCGCGACTGCGACGGTGTTGCCGTGGATGTCGGAGATGCCCGTCAGCAGGCCCGCCGCGTCATAGTCGAACACCTCACGCAAGTTTCGGGTGAAAGTCCACTTCTGGGTGGGGCTGTCGAAGGTCAGCGATGCCATCACCCGCGACGGGGCGGAGTAGGTCTGATCAGCACCCTCGTTGAAGACAACGGTCGCGCCGTTCTCCTGAACGATTTCCACCTGCCGCGGCAACGGATCGACCGTATCGCCGGGAACCAGGACCTTGAACTGGGAGGCGAAGGTGCTCGTCCACCCGAACCCGAACGGCCCGTCGACTGCGGCGCCGGTCGTGGAGTATGTGCGGTTGATGCTCAGCACCGGGCCGACCCCGGGCAGGCTCAGGTCGGTGACCGGGAGGTAGAACTCTCCGGTCGCCGAGTTCACCGGATCCGCGTGGGAGCACTGGCATGCCTTCTCGGCCGGGTTGGAACCACCCGTCGACTCCCCGGGCAGAACCGCTCCCGTGCCGGTGTCGAGGGAATACCCGTTGGATCTCGCCTGCACATCCTCCAGGGTGCCCGACTGGTAGGCGGCAACATAGGCGACATATGTATGGACACGATCTTTGGCGGCGACCTCGAACGACCTTGAACAGGTGCTTCCAGAACTGCAGTACCCGACGGGTTGCCCGGTCGTGTGATCCATCAGGACGATTCGGTAGTGACCGTTGGTATAGGAAACGTCTTGGTTGGCGGTAGCGGAGAGTTCGACGGATATCCGCTGGGGATGACTACCGGTAACGGCTGTCTTGGTAGCCGTCAACGCGACCGTCCACGCCTTCCGGGCGGCGATCACCAGGTTGCTGGTGGCCTGCACATCGGTTTGGGCGCCGTAAGTCGGGTAGTAGTTGTTGCCGAGGGCGGCGATATCGGCAACGTAGGTGTGCGGGCCGCCGGTGAAGAACCTCGCATCAACCGAGCAGCTCGCCCCGGAGGTGCACACCTTCAACGTCACCCCGGTGGTCTTGTCGTAGATCCGGATGAAATAACTGCCGTTCGTGACACCGACATCCTGATTCGCCGACGCCGTCAAAGTCACA